>CALATR010000809.1 GCA_937891875.1 uncultured Pseudomonadota bacterium
ACGAGGCGTTCCTGTCGCTGGTGACGGCGCTGCTGCAGGGCTTCGCTGCGGGTCCAGGCGGAATGGTCAAGGTCTTGAACGGCTCGACCGGCAAGATCGACCCGGACGCCTACCTGTCGAAGACCAAGACCGAGCTGAAGGCCTACGCGGAAGCCGACGCTCAGGCGAACATCGGCCTGCACACCGCCAATGCGTCGACCCGGGAGGGCAAGGAGACCTGGAAGAACAACGAGGTCCGCAAGTCGACCGTGGACAAGAAGAAGGGGTGGTGGACGCATCTGCTGTCGACCACGGCCGGCATCCAGGGCCACCTGTCCGGAGAGGCGGGGGGCGGCATCGAGCTGGGCAAGATCAAGCGCGACCAGGGCAAGGTCACCTCGGCCGAGCTGTCCATCTACGGAGAGGCCAGCGCCGTCGCGAGCGTCGGATCGACCCTGCCGCTCCCGCTGCCGGCGCTGGGGGTCGATCGCGGGTTCGGGGTCAAGCTCACCACCACGGTCACGGGGGACCCGGCGGCGGAGAAGGCGACCTGGAGCAAGCCGAAGATCTCCGCCTACACGAAGAGCGGCGACCTGGACCGCTACGCGGGTGCGGCGAGCGAGACCGAGGTGGAGCTGATCGACTTCGAGAAGGCCAGCTTCGACTCCCTGGACGACCTGGTCAGCAACATCGGCGCGATGACCTACACGAAGCGGTTCGGGATCGAGGGGGTCGCCGGCGGCAAGTTCAAGCGGCACCTCAACAAGATCGACGTGCTCCGCGGTGGCGCGACCCAGAAGGGGCTGGTCTACAACGCGTCCGTCGACCTGAAGTCGGACATCCCGGCGAAGGACGTGAAGAAGATGATCGCCGCGCTGAAGTCGATCATCAAGAACCCCGACGGTCTCTCCAAGGTGAAGGACGACCTGATGACACTCGTGTCGACGGGCAGCCTGCCGCCCGGACTGACCGCCGACGCCAGCGTCATCGCAGAGGTCGTGCTGGCCAACGTCGAGGAGCTGAAGCTCCACGCGGAGGTCGGGGTCGGCGCGGCGGGCTCTGGCTCGGCCGGTGCGGGGGCGAAGGTGCGTCTCGACGTCGGTGGGGCAGCCAAGATCCTCTACGAGAAGGACCTCAAGGAGGAGATCAAGCTCCAGGCCGGCGAGGTGAAGGAGCTGCTCACCGGGGTGACATCCTGAAGCCCCCTACGCGGTCCTGAAGGCGTATGAATCGTCCTGAAACCGGCTTGAAACGCGCGGACTCGCGAGGCTGAAGACCCTATCTGCATCGTGCCCAATCCGACAGGAGGCCCCCATGTCCCGCTCTGTGTTGCTCTTCGCTCTCGCTCTGGTGTCCGCGCCTGCCCAGGCCGGTCCCTGGTACCACCTCGACGATGCCGCCGAGCTCTCGACGTCGGACTGGACGGTCGGCGCCCAGTACGGTCGGGGGGTGGGCAACCTGGTCATGCGCAAGACGCGGTGCTCCGCGGCCGTGATCGGCCAGTACGAGATCCTCACCGCCGCCCACTGCGACGAGATCCTCTGGGGGACGTTCTCCCTGCGCTACTCGCCGGGCATCTACGACTACATCCGCGAGCGACTCCGCATGCTCGGCTACCCGGAGAGCAGCGTGACCTCGTTCTCGGACGAGCTGCTCCGCAAGACGTTCCTGACCTGGGAGTGCAACCAGTCGGTCACCATCGGCGACTACGACCTCGCGATCTGGTCGTGCAGCCCCAAGAAGGAGACCGGCCTGGGCGTGTTCGGTCCGGGCGACGTGTTCAGCCCGCTGAAGATCCGCCCTGGCGTGCGTGAGAAGCTCGAGGTGTACGGCCTCTCCGTCGACGAGTGGGAGTCCAACAACGTCGGTCCGAAGGTCGATCTCCTGGCTCCCGGCGGCATCGTCGACACCTCCATCCACTGCTCGAGCTGGTGGGACACGAGCCCCTGGAACCACTGCTTCGAGCACACCGCGCGCACCCAGCCCGGCACCTCGGGTGGGCCCTTCCTCGATGTCCGCACGGACGAGATCGTAGGGACCTACCAGGCCTACTACTGGGAGCCCGACTTCGACAGCAGCGGCTGGTACAACATCGGCTCCTGGCTGCCGGGACGTGGCGGCAAGATCGGCCATCGAACGGACAAGTTCCTCGACGAGCACTACAAGTGGGCCGGCGGTTCGTCCCGGGGGGGAGACCCGGACTGGGCCCATGCGCCGGCGTCGTCGACGTTCGGCGAGCTGCTGGACGCGCTGGACGACGAGCGCAGCATGGACCCCTACGAGCCCCTCGGGCGCTGGAACCACGGCTGGCCCAGCTTCACCCTGCACACCACCTCTGCGGTAGGTGGAAGCGGGGGCACGACCCAGAACTTCCTGTGCCCGCAGGGCATGGCCGCGCGGGGCTTCGTCGCGTCCGAGGAGGACCATGCCATCGGCAACATCGGCCTGATCTGCCAGGCCGACAGCTGGGACGCGGCGCTGCTGTCGACCCGAACCTGGCACGTCGTGGCCACGGGCAGCGCAGGCACCGGCGGGGTCGGCCTCGTGAGCATGCCCTACGAGAACTACATGTCGGAGGTGCTGGTGGACGAGCCCGCGTACGACGACCAGCGTCAGATCGTGCGGGTGTGCCCCGAGGGCGAGTACCTCACTGGCGCCACCTTCAGTCACTCAGGCGGGAAGATCCGGGGGATCAACTACCTGAGCTGCGCCATCCCGGCCGCGAGCAGCGGCAGCCTGCACCCGGTGGGCTTCGGCGCGCTGGTGGCCCCGCCGTCCGGCCTCTCCTGCCCGGCGTACAGCTCGGGCAAGCGTCGGCTGGTCACGGGTCTGAAGGTGAGCACGGGCGACCAGACCCACGCGGTCGCGCTCAACTGCCACTGATCCTCACCCGATGGCCAGCTCGATCTCGGGGTCCAGGCGGTAGCCCCCCTCGTGGGTCTGCAGCACGTCGCCGAGGCCCAGCTTGCGGATGTCGCGGATCGCGGCGTACAACCGGCCACGTGCGGCGTCGGGCAGGATCCGCTCTCCGGGCCAGCCGGCGTCGATCAGGGCCTCGGCGGGCAACGGCTCGCCAGGGCAGTCGACCCGGGCCCGGGCCAGGCGCGCCAGGATGCGCCGGGCCGAGCTGCGTCGGGTGAGGTCGAGCTCCGAGCCCGCTGGAGAGCGTGCGTGGGAGCCGTCCTCGGCCACGGTCCAGGTCGTCGACCGGCCGATCAGGGCGCGCCCGAGGTGCACCAGGAAGTGGTCGCCCATCTCCTCGGCCCGAGCGCAGTCCAGCGCCTCCCGGAGCGCCGCCGCCCCGAGGGCTCCCTGGACGAAGCGGGCGATGTCGGCCGCGAGGGGGTCATCGCCGAGGTCGTCTTCGACAGGCTCGCCCAGCTGGAGCCGGGCGATGTGCCGCAGACGGAGGGCCGTGTCCCGGGCGAGCAGGATCTGGGTCGCCTGACCGGCCTGTGCTGCGTCTGCGTAGTGCACGATCGCCTCGGTCAGACGACCCTCCGCGTGGGCCACGAGCCCCAGCCCGGCGAGCACCCAGGGGCGATAGCGGGGTACCTCCAGGCGGCGGATCTCGGAGAGGGCCTCGAGCAGGTCGGCGGCCGCGTCCTCTGCCGACTGGTCGAAGATCCCGGCTACGGCGATCCGGGAACGCATGTGGGTCAGCGTCTCGAGGTCCCCGGAGCGACGCGTGCGTGCCTCATAGAGCGGCCAGTGGGCCCGGGCGCGGTCGAAGGCCCCGAAGTCGAGGAGCGTGGTGATCAGACAGGCCAGGATGACGCCTTCGAGGAAGGGATCCTCGAGGCGGGCGGCCATCTCGCAGGCCTCTGCGGCGAGCGCCTCGGCGGGGGCGGCGTCCCAGAGGCACATCAGGAGGTGGGCACGGGCGACCGCACCGACGGTGATCTCGTCGTGCACGTCGGCGAGCCGGATGCACTCCCGCAGCGCGGCCTGACTGGCCCCGAAGCGATCGGCTTGTTCCGAGGTGGAGTTCCCCCGCCTCACGCTCCCCGCGACCCGCAGCGCTCGGGCGAGGGCACTGCCGTCACCGACTTCCCGGGCGAGGGGGAGGGCCGTCTCGATGACGGCATCCGCCTCGAGTCGCTTGCCGCTGTACACCATGATGTTGGCCAGCCTCGTCAACAGCACGACCTCGGCCAGCGTCTCGCCGTCAACCCGGGCCGCGTCGAGCTCCGACCGCACCAGGGCTTCCCCGTCGGCCTTGCGTCCCCGGCGCCGGAGCGCCCCCGCGAGCCGGGACGAGATCTCCGCCCGCCGCTCCCAGGGGATGGACGACAGCGCGGGACCGACCCTCGCTGCGAGCTCGGCGCAGCCCCGCTGGTCGTAGTGGCCCAGGTAGACGACCAGCCCGTACAGGGCATCTCCGAGGGTGGAGCCAGGGCGAGACTCCCGACGGGACACGATGGCCTGCAGGCTCGGGATCAGGCGTCCGAGCTCCTTTCTCCTCGGAGGGGCTCCGGAGTTGCCGAAGCGGTCCGCGAGCGCCCCCGCGCGCTGGGCGATCCAGCGGTCGTGGGTGGCCAGGACGGCGTCTTCGGGTGGCTGCTCCTTGCGCATCCAGCGGTTCACCTCGTCGAGCAGGCGCAGCAGCACGTCGCCGTCTTCGCTGTCGCGATGCAGCAGAGAGGCGCGCAGCAACGCCATCACGGACTGGGGGCGCACCCCGCACGCCACTGCGTCCTCGAGGCGGAAGGGCACGTCGAACGCGGACAGCGTCCGCAGGGCATCGCGCTCCACCGGGCCGAGCAGCTCCCAGCTGCTCTGTACGACCACGTCCATCGACGCGTGGCGGTCGGGGTGCTCGCCGGTCAGGTCGGACAGTTCCCGCCCGTGCTCCAGCGCCGCCCGGATGCGATCGAGCCCCTCCAGCGGCGTGCGTCCGGCGGCCAGCTTCACCGCCAGGGGATTGCCGCCGAGGGTGGCGAGCACGGCGTCGATTGCGTGCTGGTCACGATCGGCGTCCACCACCTCCGCGTCCGCATGGGTCAGGAACAGCATGCGGGCATGCTCGACAGGCAGGGGCGTCACTCGGAGCGCGCGCTCGCCGGGCACCGACAACGGCTGACGGCTGGTCGCGAGCAGGGGCGGGGCACCGTGCTGGACCAGCTCCGCCACGATCTCCGCCGCGTCGGCCAGGACCTGCTCCAGGTTGTCGAGCACGATGGGCCCGCCGTGCTCGCGCAGCTGGTGAGCGAGCTTGGCCGTCAACCGGTCCTGTCCCGGCGCGAGCCCGACGCCCAGCTTGCGTGCGATGCCGCCGATCAGCGCGTCACGGTCGTGGGCAGCGGACAGGTCGACGAACAGGCCGCCGCGCCGGGCGACGACCGCCCGGGCGAGGGTGGTCTTGCCGATGCCGCCAGGCCCCACGAGGGTCACGATCGCGACGGCATCGAGGGCCCGCTCGGTGGCGTCGAGGAGCTCGCCTTGTCCGATGAGGGGTTGCACGCCTGAGGATACAACCTACCCCCCACCCCCGGAGCCCCCACGATGGACAAGACGCCCCTCGACAAGCAGTTCGCGCCGACCGCTCGCTGGGGTCGCGAGGCTGCCGCCGTGCGGGCCATCCTGCTCGCCGAAGGGCTCTCGGAGGAGATGAAGTGGGGCAAGCCCTGCTACGCCCACGACGGCAACAACCTCTGCATCCTGCAGAAGATGAAGGACTTCCTGTCGCTGATGTTCTTCAAGGGGTTCCTCCTCGACGATCCGGCGGGGGTGCTGGAGGAGCAGGGGGAGAACACCCGCTCGGCGAAGCGGGTGTGCCTCACCAGCGTGGAGCAGGTCGAAGCGCTGGAGCAGGTGCTGCGCGACCTCGTGCACAGCGCCATTCGCGTGGAGGAGGAGGGGCTTCAGCTGCCGGAGCGGCCGGAGCTCGAGCTGGTTGAGGAGCTGCAGGAGGCGCTCGACGCGGACTCGGCGTTGAAGGCGGCGTTCGAGGGGCTGACTCCCGGGCGGCAGCGCCACTACAACCTGCACATCGGCAGCGCCAAGCAGGCGAGCACGCGCAAGCGCAGGGTGGAGCAGAACAAGGAGCGGATCCTCGCCGGCCTGGGGCTACGGGACTGACATGAGTGCGCTCTCCATCAGCGTGTCCGGCGGCGCTGCCCACGGCGTCGTCGTTGCCGGTGCCCTCACCGCCCTGCGCGATCGCGGGATCGTGCCGGAGACCGTCAGCGGGATCTCCAGCGGGATCATGGCCGCCGCCCTGGCCTATGGCTCGGCGGATCGCGAGCGCCAGCTGGAGTTCTTCGCCTTCGCCTTTCGTGAGGTCCGCCAGCGCTTCGCGCCGACCCGGGTCGCGAGCACGCTCCTGCCTCCGTACGACGTCTCGGGCGGGGCCACCCTCGACCAGCTCGCGCCCTTCGTGGACGCGCCGGCGACGTACCGGGAGGCGGGCCTGAAGAGCCTCTGGGCCGGTGTCGCGACCTGGCCGGCCATGGGCTTCGAAGCGCACGAGCTGCTGGCCGCGGACGACCCCCACCACCTGCTGGTCCAGGTCGCGCGCTCGTCGATGATGCCGTTCATGACGCACGACACGCTGCATCTTCAGGGCGGGCTCGACGGCGCCTTCCGCCACAACCACTTCGTGCCCCCGGACGCGCCCGCCAGGCGGTGGCTGATGACGTACGCGCGCAAGCCCTTCACCAGCGGACGGGGCCCCCGCGGCGCGTATGACCGGGTGATCCTGCTTCGAAGCCCGTTCCTGTTCGCGCTGCACCTGGACCCCGGACGCATCGCCAGGGCCTGGGACAGCGGGTACGCCCAGGGCAGGGCGCTCTGAAGGCAGATCCCACGGGCCTGTGGGGTCGTGAGACGTGGTGCGACCAACGCGAGACCGGGGCCGGGTTCTTGGGAAGGCATCCTCGACCCGGAGCCCACCATGTCCAAGCTTCAGCGCAAGGCGTCCTCCCAGGCCTATGACCTGACCGCCCCGGCCTCTGCCGGCCCGATGGAAGACCAGTCCTACGAGCTCGCCTCACCGAGGGCCTTCGAGGACCAGAGCTACGAGCTGCCGTCGTCCACGCCCATGCTCGACGCGCTGGACGACGAGCTGACCGACAGCGCCAGCGAGGGTTCGGTCTACAACAACAGCGAGGAGTCGGTCTACAACACCGACGCTCCGCCCAAGGCGCTCCCGCTCGAAGACGACGAGCTGCTCTACAACACCGACGAGAACTCGGTCTACAACACGGCCACCGCCCCCGCGGCGCCCGCGGCACCCGCTCCGCAGCCCAACGCCTACGACCAGACCCCCGCGTCGGTGCAGCCCAGCGCCTACCAGCACACCCCCGCGTCCGTGGGGGCGATCCCGAACGCCCCTGCGCCCCCGGCTGGCCCGATGACGACCACGCCGCGCGGCCCGAAGGAGAAGCGCCCGGACCTGACGACGCCGGTCCAGGGCGGCAGCGCCCTGTCCACGAAGCGCGCGCTCAACACGACGTCCCTGCACGACAACTACAAGGGCGAAGAGCACGGCCTGCAGAAGGAGTTCCTGCCGACGCAGGTGGGTGGCGGGACCGCGGACCACACCTACTACGGCACGAAGGAGGAGTACGAGCTGGGGATGAAGGACGGTCGCCTGCTGGGCACGGACCAGCGGGTGCTGGACACCCAGGGTGTGAAGAAGCTCTGGCAGAAGGACCAGGATGGCCGGATCAACTACGCCATGGGCTCGGACGGCAGGCTGATGGGTGCCGACGCGCTGAAGGACACTCGCAAGCGGGTCGCGGCGGAGGGAGGCCGCTCGAACCACTCGTCGATGGTCGCGGGCGGGGACGTCGCTGGCGCCGGCAGCATGCGCGTCGTGGACGGCAAGGTCGAGAGCCTGGACAACGGCTCCGGCCACTACCGCCCCGACATCGGCCTGCTGCACCAGACCGCCGGGGTGCTGCAGGAGAACGGCGTCATGGACGAGCAGCGCTCCTCGGTCACCATCATGAAGGGTCGCGCCGATCAGCACGCCAAGGGCGGTCTTGGCGAGGAGAAGCGCGGGAATGACCTCACCATCTCTGCCATGGAGCTCAACGCCTACTCGGACGACTTCCGGCGCACCGAGGCCTTCAACGACACCGACCCGACCTACCGCAAGGACGCCGCGGACAAGATCCAGGACGAGATCGCGACCCGGCACGGCATCGCCGACGACACCCGGGCCGAGCTGCTGACCCTGGGCGGGGGCGGCTCCGACACGAACCTCGTGCCCTCGCAGATGAAGAAGAAGGCGAACGCGAAGACACCGGACTGGATGAAGGAGCAGATCGCCCTGAACCAGGACGAGGACGAGGACGAGGAGGCCCCGGCACCGAAGGCCGCCTCGCCCTACAACCCCGCCGCCTCCAGCGAGTCGACGGCTCCGGCGCCGCTGTCGGACAGCGTGTCGTGGCCCGCTCCGGAGGAAGAACCGGCTGCCCCGGCCAAGCCCGCGATCGACGTGTACAAGGTCTAGCGGTGGGCCTACAGCGGCGACTCGACGTCGAAGCGGCGGGGATCGGCCATGCGGGTGTAGCGCCAGGTCGTCTTGATCGACGCGTGGCCCATCAGGCGCTTGATCATGTGCAGGTCGGTCCCGTTCTCGAAGAGGTGGGTCGCGAAGGCGTGGCGCAGCAGGTGGGGGGTGACGCGCCCGACGTCTGCGCGCTCTCCGGCCTCGCGCACGACCCGCTGCACGGTGCGGGTCGTCAGGGCGCCTCCTCGGCGCGAGCGGATCAGCGGTGCGTCGCGGGGGCGGCCGGCGATCTCGCGACGCAGGTCGTTCTCGATTCGTGGAGACAGCAGGGTGATCCGGTCTTTCGCGCCCTTGCCCAGGTCGACGAAGAGCAGGTTGCGGTGCAGATCGGCGTCGCGGATCCGGAGCCGGCAGAGCTCGGAGACCCGCACGCCGGACGCGTAGGTGACGAGGATCGCGAGGCGGTGGGTGCGGATGGGCGTCTGACCCGCCATGCGCAGGATCTGATCGCGGGTGGGCACGCGGGGCAGGCGCACGGCGCGGCGGGGGCGGGGCACCCGGAAGCGCTGGGCAGGGCGCCCGAAGACGTAGACGTAGAGCACCTTGAGCGCGGACACGGTCTGGCCGAGCCACGCCTCGGACGAGCCCGTGTCCGCGAGGGTGAGCAGGTAGGCGCGCATGGTCTCCGACGTCGCCGCGCGGGGGTCCAGCTCACCCAGCCAGGCGAGCCATGCGCGCAGGGCGAAGGTGTAGACCCGGATGGATACCGGGGAGTACCGGCGCAGTCTCATCTCTTGCTGGAAACGGATCTCGATGTCCGTAGAAAGCGTCCTCATCGCGGCCCCGTTCGCTCGACCGGATGTGTACCTCATCAGGACTGCAGCGCTCGCCCCTGCACGGCTCCGGTGAGCTCGAGGCGTCGATGATGAGCGCCAACGTCAGCGGCAAGGGCAACCTGGCCGTGAACTCGGAGAGCATCTCCGGTGGGGTCGAGGCGGAGGTGGGCGCGCACCTGCTCAAGGCCGGAGCGACCGCGCGCGGCGCGATGAAGCTGCCGTTCATCAACGCGATGGTCTACGGCAGCGGCGGCGTCGAAGGCAGCGTCGGCTACGGTGCCAAGGGCGCCGCTGGCTTCGAGGCCGACGTGAACAAGGGCTTCAGCACCAGCGGCGAGCTGGGGGCGTCGATGGGCGTCGGCGGCGGCTTC
>CALATR010000810.1 GCA_937891875.1 uncultured Pseudomonadota bacterium
CCCCGCGGCGAGCCCCTCGCGCAGGCCGACCCACTCGGGCGAGTGCACGCAGAACGGGGCCCAGGAGGCGTAGCGCTGATCCTCGCGGAAGTGGTGGGTGAACAGGGCGATCGGCGGCTCGTGGTCGAGGGTGAGCTCACCCAGCCGACCGTTGAAGTCGTCGGGCCCCTCGATGAGCACGAAGCGCGGCCGCAGCCGGGCGAGGGTCTGCTGGACCAGCCGCGCGCAGGCGGGGCTGTGGTGGCGCACGCCGACGATGGTGAGCCGCTCGACCATCAGCCGTCCAGGAGGTGGCGCGCCTCATACAGCGCCTTCCAGGCCGATCCCTTGCGGTCCTTGACCTTCTGCTCCAGGTAGCGCCGCACCCGCTGCAGGTCCTGGCTGTTGTCCTTGACCGCGACGCCGGCCAGGGACTCGACGATGTCCGCGGGCGAGGCGTCCCCGCCGCGCAGGTAGTGCCCGCGGATCCCGGCGGCGTGGGCCACGCTGACCGCCTCGGCGGTCGACATGATGGTGTTGAGCCGGTCCATCGCCGACGCCTCGCCCCCGCTGCCCCGCAGGTCGCGGAACGTCGTGACCAGCACCTCCAGCACGTCCCTCGGCACCGAGCGCGGCACCCCCGACGCCTCCAGCATGGCCGCCGACTGCCGCTCCACCAGGGCCAGCTCGGTGGCGAAGTCTCCGATCGGATGCACCGTCTCGAAGTTGAAGCGGCGCTTCAGGGCGGCGCTCATGTCGTTGACGCCGCGGTCGCGGGTGTTGGCGGTCGCGATGACGTTGAACCCCGCCCGGGCCAGCAGGCTCGCCTCGGGCACGTCGCCGAGCTCGGGGATGGCGAGGACCCGGTCGGACAGGATGGACAGCAGGGCGTCCTGCACCTCGCTGGGGCAGCGGGTGATCTCCTCGAACCGAACCAGCTTTCCGGCCGCCATGCCCGCGTAGACCGGCCCCGGCACCAGCGCCCGGGTCGTCGGCCCCTCGTTGAGCAGCAGCGCGTAGTTCCAGCCGTACTTGATCTGCTCCTCGCCAGTGGCGGCGCCGCCCTGGATGACCAGCGACGAGTCCCCCGAGATCGCCGCGGCGAGCAGCTCCGAGAGCATGGACTTGGCCGTGCCGGGCTCGCCGATGAGCAGCAGGCCGCGCTGGGTCGCGAGCGACACCATCGCCCGCTCCACCAGGCCCTGGTTTCCCACGAACTTGGCCTCGATCCCGAGCTTCTTGTCACCACACAGGAAGCTGCGCACCGCCTGCAGCGACAGGCGCCAGCCCGGGGGTCGCGGGGCGGTGTCCTGGGCGATGAGGCGCGCGAGCTCGGCCTGGTAGCGGACCTCGGCCGGGGGCCGCTGGATGGACGGGGCGCTCATGGCTGCTCCGGGGGTGTGGCGTGCAGGGCGGTCGCAGACGGTAGGCGAGGCTCGGGCACCCGGCAAGTCCCGCTCGTTCACCCGATCTCGCCGGCACGGAGCAGATCCCGGAGGACCTCGCTGTAGACCACGGGCGAGTGCGCACCCCAGCCGCCGTCCACGTCCACCCGAGCGATGGTGACCACCACCAGCTCGTCGAGGGTGGGGGTGCCGCCGAACACGACCTCCACCCGGGCCGTGCCCAGGCGCAGGGTCAGGGCGTCCAGGTAGGACAGGCCGCCCTCGTCCAGGCGCTTCAGCCGCCACTCCCAGCCCGAGTGCTTCAGCGCCGCCAGGGCCCCCTTGGTGAGGCCGGTGCCGACGAGATCGCCCATGCGCGGTCCCTCGCTCGCGTCGAGGCGGTAGTGCGCTCGATCCAGCTGCTCGATGGGCTGGATGAGCTCGTAGTCGCGCAGGTGCTCGCGCCAGGCGCCGAGCACCTCCGGGGCTTGGTGGACCGGGTGCAGCAGGCGGATCGCCCCACCCAGCGCCACGGGCTCCTCGTCGACGTCCACGGCGTCGCCTGCCTCGTCGAACCGCAGGGGCACGCCCGCCTGCTCGAAGACCAGCCCCGACAGCACCAGGCTCGCGAGCGGGTGGGTACGCAGGTGCTGGAGGATCCCGGACCAATCTCGCTCTTCACGCAGTCCACGCCTGAACACCCGCAGGAGGTTGGTGCGGGTCGTGCGCACGTCCTTGGTGAGCTGCTTCCAGCGCGCGCTCGCCTCCGAGGCCTTGGCGGCATCGTCGGTCTTGCGCTTGCGGGGCAGGCCCTTCACCCGCTTGCCCTGCTCGTCGACCAGGACCGGGCGCAGGGTGGTGTCGAACCGCCCCTCGAAGCGCCGCGGGCCAACGTCGAGGATCACCGGCTGGCCGGGCGCGAGATCGAAGGTCGGAATGGCGACCAGCTCGACGTCGTCGCGGTGCAGGCCGCGGGTCCGGGCCACCCGGGCCAGGTTCAGCTCGGCGGCGACCCGGGCCTTGGAGGTGGTGCGGGCGAGGGCGCCGAGCCAGGTGAGCGCGCTGTCCCAGGGCATCTCGGCGAGGGCGTCGACCCCCACCTGCACGAGCTCGCCATAGCGACCCTTGCGCCGCCCCCAGTCCTTGAGCAGCCGCCCCAGGGCGTCGCACGCCTCCGGCTGACCGACCGCCGCCACCGCGCGGAGTGGCCAGGGCACGGTCCGCCCCTCGGGCACGCTCTTGTCGCGCATCCAGCGCTGAAGCTCGGGCTCGTAGTACCAGCGCCCCTTCGAGAACAGCGTCGCCGCCTCCGCCGCGTC
>CALATR010000811.1 GCA_937891875.1 uncultured Pseudomonadota bacterium
AGAAACGCCGAAGGCGGATCGAGTGGGAGCAGGTGTCCTTCGCGTGGTTTGGCGCAGCGTCCGACGTCGGAGGCGCCGATCCAGCTCGGCGAGGCTCACCGTGCAGGCGTTGCAGCACGGGCTGCGATTAGCAGTCGGGGTCGGGCAGCGGGCAGTCGGAGTCGCACACGCCGTCGCCGTACCAGCCCTCGGCGGCACACCAGTCGTCGTCGCTGTCGCCGCCGCCGGTGGTCTCGCAGTCGGGGTCGGGCAGGGGACAGTCGGAGTCGCACCATCCGTCGCCGTACCAGCCCTCGTCCGCGCACCAGTCGGTGTCGCTTCCGCCACCGCCCGAGAATGCGCAGTCGGGATCCGGGTACGCGCAGATGGTGTCGCAGATCCCGTCGCCGTACCAGCCGTAGGCGTAGCAGACGTCGAGGGAGAGCCCGGTCGCCTGGGCGGGGGCGGGCGTCCAGGTGAGCGCGGCGAGGGCGAGGGCGGCGAGTGCGGCAACGGGGCGAAGCATGGGTGACCTCCGGAGTCACCCCGAGATCGCAGACGGGCGCTGGTCCCCGATCCGTGCGCTCAGTCGAAGGAGAGCTCCGGGACCTGACAGCCCAGACGGAAGCCGTCGACCTGGCTGCTGGCGGCGCGGATGGTGGCCCGGGTGGCGACCTCGCCGGTGACGCAGTCGACCCGGGAGAACGCGCCGCCCCCGGTCCCACCGATGGACGGCAGGTCGGAGTAGGTCGAGCCGACGTCGACGGTCCAGTCCGCGCCATCGAACGTCACTTCCAGCGGACGGCAGCGCAGGGTGAGCTGGTCCATGTACCAGCCGGCACGGCCGATGAAGCCGCTGGCGACCTCGCCGCTGGGGCAGTCCTCGGTGTGGAGGTAGGACCCGGAGCCGCCGCGGTAGGTGCCGGTGGTGATGGAGCCGGTCGTGACCGTGCAGGTGCGGGTGCCGCAGGACAGGCTCATGGGGGCGCAGCGCGGAGCGAGCTCGGCGAAGTAGCCGCTGGAGCTGGTCAGGTCGCCGGAGATGCCGACCACGAACTGCCCGCTGGGGCACGCGTCGTCGTACACGGTGCCGGGCATGGAGCCACCCGCGAGGGTCGTGTCGTGCAGGGTGCCGCCGCCGGACACGCCGGTCGGGGCGGGTGCGCCGAGCACGATGCTCACGTCCGGGCCGTTGTCCTCGCCGTCGTGAGGGGTGACGGTGCAGACCCACTCGTCACCCTCGCTGCGGTCGCCGGCGTCGATGGTGTCGCCGGTGTGGGTCGTGGTGCTCGCTCCGCTGAAGGACGAGCCGTTGCGGGTCCAGGCGAAGGTGTAGCTGATGCTGTCGTCGTCCAGGTCCGGATCCTGGGCGTCGATGGCGCACTGCACGTCTTCCTCGGCGGTGGGCTCGGCCGGGGAGAAGGAGAGCTCGGGTCCCGCGGGCGGGGTGTTGATCGCGTAGATCGTGTCCGAGGTGAGCGCCATGCCGGACTCGGTGTCGGTCGCGGTGACGGCGACGGAGATGCTGTCGTGCTTGTCGAACCAGGTGTCGCCGGCCAGGGTGTCGCCGCTCGCCGCGACCACCGTGCCGTCGACCGACCACGCGTAGGTCAGCGTGTAGGCGTCACCGTCGGGGTCTGACGCGGTGACCGTCGCGACCACGTCGGTCTCGGTGTCGGGGTCGGCCGGGTCCAGGGTGACCGAGGCCACGATGGGCGGGGTGTTGGCCGCGGTCAGGACGTTCGACAGCACCGGCTCGCCGACGCTGGTGCCGTCGGTCGGAGTGACCGCGACCTGGATGCGCTGCCCGCGGACAAAGCGGTTTCCAGGCAGGGTCTCGCCGATCGATCGCTCGGCGCCGTCGACGGTCCAGGAGTAGCGCAGGGTGACCGCGTCCCCGTCCAGATCGGTCACCCCGTCCAGGGTGGCGGTGATCGTCGTGCCGGTGCGGGGGGCGGCCGGCCCGATGGTCACGCTGGCGAGGGAGGGCGGGGCGTTGACCAGGGTGACGGCCGGGCTGGTGACGGGATCGCCGCGGTCGGTGCCGTCGAAGGGGGTCAGGGTGCAGGCGAGCTTGCTGCCCTTCGCGTACGGCGCCAGCGGAAGGGCGGTGTCGGTGCTGACCTCGGTCCCGTCGACGCTCCAGCTGACCTCGTAGCCCTCGGGGTCACCGTCGGGATCCTCGAAGCCGGTGCCGACGCAGGTGGCGGTGTCGGCGCGGCTCGGCCGTGCGGGGGCGACCGCGGCGCTGACGACGGAGGGGCCGGAGTTTCCGATGGTGACGCTCGCCGAGGAGGGCTCGCCGCTGCCCTCGGCATCCGACGGGGTCACCACGACCTCCCAGACCTGGCCGCGCACGGTCTCGCTCGCCGCGACCCGGTCGGTGCGGTTGTTGACCGCGGTGCCGTCGACCGTCCACGCGTACTTCACGTCGACAAACTCGCCGTCCGCGTCGAACTTCTCGACGCTGGCGGTCAGCGCGTCGCCCTGGCGCGGGTCCTCGGGCGTGATGCTCACCTCCACCGTCGGCGGGGAGTTGGCGATGGTGACCTCGGCGGTCGCGGCCGGGCCGAAGTCGCGGCTGTCCGAGGGGGTCACGCTCACCTTCCAGACCTGCCCGGCAGCGGTCAGCTCCGCGGGAACGGTGTCCGCGTCGACCTCGCTGGGCTGGTCGTCCACCGTCCAGGCGTACTGGTAGGTGATGTCGTGGCCGTTCGGGTCCGTGGCCGCCTGGGTCAGCTCCACCACGAGCGGGTCGGAGGTGGTCGGCGCATCCGGGTTGATCGCGACGACAAGGCCGTCAGGAGGCTGGTTGCAGCCAACAGCCAGCACCAGGAGCACGGGGGGGATGACGCAACGCATGGAGCCTCCGAAGGAACGAGTCTACTCGTCCTCGGAGGCGCTCGCCGCAGGGTGACGCCGACCGTCACCGCCCGCGTCCACCGGGCGTCACTCGTTCGCGGCTTCCGGGGTCGGCGTCATGGTCGTCCACGAGTCGCTGCCGTCCGGGCTGCGGCCGTAGGAGACGTCGGGGTCCAGTGCCGGGAACTCGACCTCGTCCACGACGGTGCCATCGGGGGAGATCAGGGTCAGGGTCTCGCCGCTGCCGGAGAGCTTGAACCCCAGGTGCAGCACGCCCTGCTCGGTGTCGTCGTCTGCCCAGATCAACAGGTGGCCGCCGGGCTGCAGGACCGCGCCCGCGGGCAGCGGGGCTGGGACCTTGCCGGCGTAGTCGTCGGTGATGGTCCAGCCGGTGAGGTCCACCTCGGCGTCCTCGGGGTTGTACAGCTCGAACCAGTCGTCGAAGTCACCGGCCTCGTCCGAGATGATCGTGTCGTTGACGGCGAGCAGCTCGTTGATCAGCACGACGCTGCCGTCCCAGTTTCCCCCGCTGGTGTCGGTGTCGGTGTCGGTGTCGGTATCCGTCCCGCCCTTGCACGCGACGAGTGCAGTGATGAGCAGCAGATGGCGCATGTTCCTCCCACAGGGCCGGGCCCGGGTGCAGCCCTAGCCTGCCCAAGCGGCGCGGCGCCCGCGACGGTCCCCCGCGGGGCGGCGTGAAACCTTGCAGATTCCTGGATGCACTCGTTCTGTCACATGGCATGATGGAACGTCGTACTTCAAGCATGGAACTGAACATCGTGACTCGCCTCCAGACCCTGGTCTCCATTCTCTGCGTCGCCGTGTCCCTGCTGGTCCTGCCTGCGTGCAAGGGCGAGAGCTGGGAGTGCGTGCTGGACGGCACCGAGGTGCCTTCGTCGGCGCAGATCGGCTGCTGGGACGACGTGCTGCAGCTGGCCAGTGCACCGCTCGACGCCTCCATTCCCGGTGCGCGGTCCGTCAAGACCGTCATCGACCGGGTGGACGACAGCAAGCTGCACTTCCAGAACAGCCAGCAGTACGCCATCCACTGGGAGTTCGCGTCCCAGAACCTGTCCGGTGACGGCCTGCCCATCGTGCCGGCCCTCGGGCAGTTCAACGCCACCGAGTACTACAGCCCGGACCGGCGCTTCATCCTGGGGGCGGTGACCTACTACGCCGAGCCCGACCAGTGGGTCTACGAGATCTCGCCGTACGACACCGCGGACGCCGCGATGATCGAGACGGCCTTCCGCAAGATCCAGGAGAACGCCTACTTCGGCGAGGATCTGGCCTTCCACCCCACGTCTGCGTCGGTCGAGCGCGTGGCCGCCGAGCTTCCCGAGGACATCCCGGTCATCACCACCAAGGAGCTGTTCAAGGGCATCACCTACCAGCCCCTCAACCTCGCCACGTCCATGGGCCGCCTCGAGTTCTACACCGCGTTCGAGCTGCAGACGACGCCGCCGGGCTTCCGCGAGATCGTCGTGCTGGACGGCGTTCCCAACGACATCGGCGTGGTGATGGGCATCATCACCAACGCGTTCCAGACCCCGCTGTCGCACATCAACGTGCTGTCCCAGAACCGGGGCACGCCGAACATGGCGCTGGTCGGCAGCTTCGAGAACGAAGAGCTGCGCGCCCTCGAGGGCAAGTGGGTCGAGCTGACCGTCGGCGCCAACGAGTACAGCATCCGCGAGGTCACCCAGGCCGAGGCCGAGACCTGGTGGGAGGAGAACAAGCCGGAGCCGCTGGAGGTCCGGCCGATGAACACCGAGGTGTCCGGTCTTTGGGACGAGGGGGACATCCTCGACCTCGAGACGTACTCGCTGGGTGACGCCCTGCAGGAGGCCCTGCCGGTGTTCGGCGGAAAGGCCAGCCACTACGGGGCGATTCCGTCGATGGGCGACGCGGTGCCCCATCCCATCGCCTTCGCCGTTCCGGTCCACTACTACGACGCCCACATGGAGCGGCACGGCCTGTGGCCCATCGCCGAGGCCATGCTCCAGGACGAGGGCTTCCGCGGCGATCCTGCCATCCGCGCCCAGAAGCTCGGCGAGCTGCGCGACATGATCGAGGAGGCCGAGGTCGACCCCGAGCTGGTGCGCCTGGTCAGCGAGAAGATCAACACCGGCTACGAGGAGGGGCTGTACCCCCAGACCCGCTTCCGCTTCCGCAGCTCGACCAACGCCGAGGACGTCAGCGGGTTCAACGGCGCCGGCCTCTACACCTCCAAGTCCGGCGATCCCAATGATGCTGATGATCCCGTCGCAGAGGCCATCGCCACCGTGTGGGCCAGCCTGTGGTCGGACCGCGCCTTTGCCGAGCGCGAGTACTACAGCATCGACCACCTGAAGATCGGCATGGCGCTGCTGTGCCACCGCTCCTTCCCGGACGAGCTGGCCAACGGCGTCGCCATCACGAACAACATCTACGACAGCTCGGGCCTCGATCCGGCCTTCTACATCAACGTGCAGAAGGGCGAGCAGTCGGTGGTCTTCCCCGCACCCGGCGTGTCGACCGACCAGATCATCTACTACTTCGACCGGCCCAACCAGCCGGCGGTCTACATCCAGCACTCGAGCCTGGTTCCCGAGGGCGAGACAGTGCTCTCCGACGACCAGCTCTATGAGCTCGGCGTGGCCCTGGACGCCGTGCACAAGACCTTCATGCCCGTGTACGGCGGCGACGGCTTCTACGGCATGGACACCGAGTTCAAGTTCGACAAGGACCCGCTCACCGACGAGGTCCACGTCTACCTGAAGCAGGCGCGGCCCTACCCGGGCTGGGCGGCGAGCGAGTGAGCGACCCGCTCGCCATCATCGACCCCGTCCGGGCGTTGGACTGCGCCCCTGACCAGGCTTCAGCGCACCGTGCAGGCGTTGTCCGCGCAGCGGATCGTGGTGTTGCTGTTGCCCTTGTGGGTGCGGCCGCCGGTGGTGCTGGCCGCGAAGATGTCGTCGTTCGTGTTGCCGGAGAAGTCGCAGCCATCGCCGGTGACGATCGCGTCGTAGTTGACGTAGATGCCGCCGCCGCGCCGCGCAGAGTTCCCGGTGAAGCTGACGTTGTCCAGGGTGGCCTCGCCCTGGACCAGCAGGCCGCCGCCGTAGTCCGCGCCCTGATTGTCATTGCCCGACAGCGTCGAGTCGATCATCGTCAGGTTGCTGTCGTACAGCCAGATCCCGGCGCTGAACTGGGTGCCGATGTTGTCGGAGAACTCCGACCCGCGCACGGTCAGGGTGGAGTTGAAGATCGCCATGGCCCCGCCGTCGAGGCTGCGGTTCTGGGTCACGGTGATGTTCGTGAAGGTGCCGGTGCTGTCCCACAGGGTGATGGCGCCGCCGTCGTCCTCGGAGACATTGTCCCGGAAGATGCTGTCCTTCAGGGTCACGTCGCACTTGCGGGCGTACAGGCCGGCGCCGTCGTTGGCGAAGCCGTTCGTGAACACGGTGTCGGCGATGTCGACCACGCCCTCCTGCTCGCAGTAGACGCCGCCGCCGCCGGAGTTGTGCTCGGGCTGCAGGCCGGCGCCCCGGTCCAGGGTGACGTTGCGCACGGTGACGGTGACGTTCGGGCCGGCCACGTCGATGACCGTGCCCTGCTCGCCGCCGGACAGGATCGTGTCGGCCGGCTTGTCGCCCAGGC
>CALATR010000812.1 GCA_937891875.1 uncultured Pseudomonadota bacterium
CAATCGAAGTAGAGCACGGTCTCGTCACCCACCAGCACGAGCGCGGTGCCCCCAGGGGTCACGGTGGGGATGCCCACGCTCGTCGGCGGCACCTCGAGCACCGGATCGAACCCGCGTGCGCCCGGAGGGAGCCCTCCGTCCGAGCCGTGCGGAGGATCGGCCCACTCGGGCGTCGACGCGTCCGCAGGGGCTCCGCTGCCCTCGTCGGACAGGGAGGCGACGGCGTCGAGGGTCTGGCCGAGGGAGTCCTGCTGCTCCGGCGCGACCTCGTGGGGTGTGGACGCGAGGTCGGAGGCGGTGGGGCGTGCGGGTCCCGAGCGGATCTGCGCAGGCATGTGCGAGGGTCGCTTGTGCCGCGCCCTCGCGCTCATGGCCAGCCTCTCAGGGCGCGCAGGTCGGACATCTTCCCTCCCGGAGCACGGTTCGATCCAGTGCTACCGGGCGTCCGACCCGTTCTCCACTCACCCCTCGCTCACCAGAACGAGCCAGTTACAACGCCACCTCTCGTGATGGCCACCAGTCGCCCTGTTCCTGCAGACTCATCTCGAACGTGCGAGGGGCGGGCGTGCTGTCTCCGCCCGAAACGCACACCACCCGCTGCCGTGCAAAATGGGCGATGGAGGGCATCCATGAACGCATTCACGCAGCAACTCCTGTCTTCGGCTGCCCTGCTCCTGGCGGCCGTGCTGGGGATCGGCAGTGCCTCGTCGGCGGAGCCTGGTCGGCCAGCCAGCAGTGCTCCCCAGGGGAGCTCCGCGCAGGTCTCGCCTCAGTCGGTCGCCCCGCAGCTGCACGGCACGCTGTGTCGACCGGCCACGTTGGACGGACCGTGTGATCAGCCGGTGAAGGAGTTCGCCAGCGGTGAGCCGATCCAGGTGCACGTCACCGTCACCGACGCGGAGGCAGACACGGAGGTCCGATCCGAGGTCTTCCACGGTGACCTGCTGCTCGAGCACCACGTCGCCACGCCGGAGATCGCAGACCCCGAACCTGGCGCTCGGTACGAGCTGACCCAGACCCACAAGTTCGAACGACCCGGCGGCCTCCTGCCCAGCCAGGCCTACCGGATCGACCTGCGCCTCGACGGCGCTCTCATGCAGAGCCTGCCGTTCAGCGTGGCCCGTCCACCGCAGTCGTCGGGCCCGATCCTCTGGCGACGGGGCGGGCTGATGCGCGGCGAGCCCGACAGCCAGGCCCTCACCGAGACTCGCTCCTTCACGCCGAGCGACGTGTTGGTCGTCTGGGGGGACCTTCGCGCCGGCACGGGCTCCTGGGTGCTGGTCGAGTTCTTCCACGAGGGGCAGAAGCAGACCCTGTCGCTCGTGAGCACGCCGTTCGCGCAGAACCACGATGACCTGCGGCTCGAGCTGCGGCTCGAAGAGCGGGACCGGCTGAAGCCGGGCTCATGGGAAGCGGTGGTGTACGGTGACGGCACCGAGCTCGACCGCCTCCCCTTCGATGTCGTGGCCGAGTCTCCCTGACCGCGCTCCGTCCCCCGACTCGTGCACCGACAGGGTGCGCCCCCATCCTACGGATTCAGCACGAACGTGCCGCCCGGGAACCAGTTCCACGAGCTCGCTCCCGGGCACACCGTGTCCTTGGACTCGATGCGCAGGACGTACTCGTCGCCGTCCGTGCCGGTGCCCTTGATCTTCGAGAAGCTGACCACGTCGGAGAACTTGATCCGCCCCAGGGTCGAGCCGCCCGTGTAGGAGTACGTGTCGACCACCGTGCCGTTGATCATGACGTCGAAGCGCAGCGTGCCGACCTTGCACGTGCTGGTGGTGCGGTCGTCCATCTCCACGGTGTAGTCGAGCTCGTCCACGTCGGTGACGCCAGTGCCCTTGAAGGTCTCGGTCACGTAGTCGCCGGCTCGGAAGAACGCGCCGCCGCCGCCGGAGCCCAGAGTGCCGCTCTTGGTGCTGGAGCCCGTGGACGGGAAGTCGAGCTCTGCGGTGAGCCCGGAGGTGCGGGCCTCGCCGTGCTCGCTGTCGTCCTCGCCATCGCTGGCGACCACCGTGCACACGACGCGCTCGTCCTCGCTCCAGTCCCCTCCGGACAGGGTGTCGTTCGTGTAGGTCGTGGTGGTGCCGCGCACCGGTGCGCCCTCGACCGTCCAGGCGAAGGTGTAGGTGATGGAGTCGCCGTCGGCGTCGGTGGAGGCCGTGTCGATCACGCAGGTGATGTCGTCGCCCGCGGTCGGCTCGGCCGGGTCCAGCGAGAGCTCCGGCGCGCTCGGCGCGCTGTTGAGCACGGTGATGGTCCTGGTGGTCAGCGTGTCGCTGGTTCCCTCGCCATCGCTCGCCGAGACAATGGCGTAGATCTCGTCGTCCTTGTCGAACCAGGTGGCCCCGTCGAGGGTGGCGGTGGTGTGCGACACCTTGGTGGAGTTGACGTACCACTCGATGACGGTGCTCAGCGCGTCGCCGTCGGGATCGGACGCGATGATCGTCGCCTCCAGGGCGGTGTCGGTGAACACGTCGGTCGGCGCGAGGCTGACGCCGTCGATCTCGGGCAGGTTGTTCCCGCCGATCACCTCGTTGCTGGTGACCGGATCGCCGTCGTCGGTGCCATCTGTGGGCGTGACCCGCACCGTGATCCGCGCGTCCCGGGAGAAGCGGGACGAGGGCAGGGAGGCCGTGGTGCCGGACTCCCGCCCATCGACAAACCAGGTGTACTTCAGGGTGACGGCGTCCCCGTCCGCGTCAAAGGTCTCGCCCGGGGTGGCGACCACGATGTCCTCGCGGGTGGGCAGCTCGGGTGCGATGGTCACATCCGCCAGGGTCGGCGGGGTGTTGAGCACCTCCACCGGCGCGCTGGTCACCGGGCTGCCCGAGTCGTCGCCGTCGAAGGGCGTCAGCTCGCAGGTGACCCGATCGCCGCGGACGAAGCCCCCGGACAGCGCGCCGTCCTCGCCCGGGACCTCCGATCCGTTGACAAACCAGCGGACCGTGTAGTCCTCCGCGTCCTCGTCGATGTCCTCCCAGCCCGAGCCAACACAGGTCAGGACCGCGCTGCGCTGGACCCGGCCGCCGTCGGCCTGCACCGTGGCGGCCTCGACCGAGGGGGGCGTGTTTGAGATGGTCACCGACACGACGGCGTCCTCGCTGTCGGCCTCACCGTCGTTGGCGGACACCACCGCCTCCCAGACGTCGCCCTTGTTGGTCCGCTCGGAGGGCACCCGCTTTCCGTCCAGCTCCGTCGGCGAGCCGTTGAGGATCCAGCGGTACGTGAGCGTGAAGGTGTCCCCGTCCGGGTCCCGGCCCTCGGCGTCCAGGGTCAACGCCTCGGTGGTTCGGGGGTTCTCCGGCGAGATCGCGGCGGTGACCTCCGGCGGGGAGTTGACGATCACCGCCGATGCCGTCGCAGCGGTACCGGGCTTCTTCCCGTCCGTCGGGATGACCGAGACCTCCCAGGTCTCGCCCTTGCTGGTCAGCGCCCGCGGAAGCGTCTGGGCGGTGGCGTCCGGCACCGCCTCACCGTCCCGGCTCCACCGGTAGGTGTACTGCACGCTGTCGCCATTGTCGTCGACGGCCTCGGAGTCGATGACCACCGTCAGGTCCTCGGTGGTCGAGGGGGCCTCGGGCGTGAGCGAGATCGACAGGCCCTCGGGCGCGGCGTTGCAGCCGGCGAGGGCGATCAGGCTGACCAGGGTGACCGAGAAGTGGCGAAGCATGCGGGACCTCCTGGCCCCCACGGTAGATGCTCGCGGAGGGGAGTCGCAGGAGAATCGTGACATCCAGGGGTTCGTGGACATGGAGTTGACGAGCCGGATCAACCCGGCGAGCCCCCTCCCCCGCGCCGGCCTCGAGCCCTCGCCTCTCGGACCAGCTGCAGGACCAGCCTGCCGGCGCTGGTCGTGCAGGAGCGCCAGGCAGTCGTCCCAGGCCGAGCCCGCAGCCTCCAGGTCCCCGCGCAGCTGGAGCAGGATGGCTCGCAGGGCCAGCGCCTGGCCTCGGATCCGGGGGTCCTCCTGCACGGTCGAGCTGACGTCCGACAGGTCCAACAGCGCCTGGGCCCGGTCCAGCTCGCCCTGGGCCAGCAGGAAACCAGCCAGGTTCAACCTGGCAACCCACAGGCTTGTCCGCTGGCCGGCCCGGGCGGCGGCGACGAGGGCTCGATCCGTGTCCAGCTGGGCGCGCTCGGCATCGCCGGCCTCGATGGCGAGCATGGCCCGCAGGGCCTCCAGCATGGCCTGCACTGCGAAGGGCAGGCCGTCGGCGTCGATGCCCGCTACGCAGGCTTCGGCCTCCACACGCCGGTCCAGACCGACGAGCAGGTGGGCCAGCGTGATCGCCGTGCGCGCTCTCGCTTCGTGGTGCGGTGTCAGGCTCTCGAGCGCAGTCCGCAGCAGCAGCTCCGCGCGGGCAGGATCTCCAGCACGGCGGTGCACCCACGCCAGGCGGCTGCGCCACACCGCCGCCCGAGTCGGATCGACCGGCTCCAGACTGGCGACCGCGCGGCGGCCCTCAAGGTGCACGCGGGCACCTACGCCCTCACCAACACCACCAAGGGGGATCTGGACGTCACGGCGCCGATGATCATCGAGGGTGCCGGCACCGGCGCGACGATCGTCACGGCGGCAGGCTTGAACGCAGCTGGCGCACCGGACCGGGTCTTCGACGCGACCACTGCGGGAGACCTGACCATCAGCGACCTCACCCTGCGGGATGGCACGGTGTTCGGCCGCGGCGGGATCATCCGCTCGGACGCCTCGCTCCAGCTCACGGACGTGGTCGTGCTGAACGGACGGTCGACCCTGCAGGGGGGGCTCATCTACAGCACCGACTACGTCTACCTCGACGGGGCCGAGCTGGTGAACGGACGGGCGGACACGGATGGTGGGGGCCTGGCGACGGGGGCGGGCGGCTCTGTGCAGACGGGATCGCCGTCCACGATCAGCAACTGCACCCGGGACGTGTAGGAGGCGGGATCTCCCTGTACCACAGCGTCCTGGAGGGGGAGCTGGAGCTGGTCGGCAACACCGCGCAGCTGCGGGGGGGCGGGATCGGAGCGGACTCGGCGACGGTCGACCTCTGGAACTCCGAGCTACACGACAACGTCTCGATTCGTGGCGCTGGAGGGGCCATCTCCTTGTTGAGCGGCTCGTTGTCCGTCGAGGACTCGCTGCTGTACGACAACGCGACCACGGGCACCGCGCCCGGCAGCGAGCACGTGCCTCCCCTGTCGTCGGGCAACCTGGTCGGCGTCGTGCCCAGCTCCTTGTGCACGGCCGAAGACCAGCTCGGCGTCACGCGCTCGAGTCCGTGCGAGGTCGGCGCCATCGAGATCCCGTAGGGCGGCGGGTGCCGGCTCCGTTCAGGTCCGTGGGGCTGCCCGGGCGCAGGCCGCCGGGCGTCGTGCTCAGGGGCGCGCGATCATCGACCCCAGCTCACACACCCAGGTCACGCGAAGCGTCTGTTCGCCCGGCAGGATCGGCTTGCCGTCGCTGCGCCGGAGGCAAATGCCTATGAGTTCCA
>CALATR010000813.1 GCA_937891875.1 uncultured Pseudomonadota bacterium
GAGCTGAGTCTCACGGCTGCGCCACCCGCCGGAACAGGTCCACGAACATCGCCGCGTCCGCCTCCTCCATCGAGAGCTCCGGTCGGGACAGCGCGGCGCGGTCGAGCGCCTCGCCCACCCCCATGAGCACGTCGACCAGCAGGTCGGTGGGCAGGTCCGTGCGCACGGCCCCCCGCGCCTGACCGACCTCCACGATGGCGGTCGTCCGCGCCCGCCCTGCGTCGATCAGCGGGGAGAGCGCAGGGTGGCCCAGACCCATGCCGATCTTTGCGAGGGCGACGACCTCAGGGTGGGCCATGGCCGCCGCGCCCAGGGCCAGCACCAGATCGTGCACCTGCTCCCAGAACTCCCGCCCGTCGTCGACCCCGTCCCACAGCGGTCCGAAGTCCCCGGCTGCCCGGGCCATCGCCCGCTGCAGGGTGGTGACGTACAGGTCGACCTTGTCGTCGAAGTAGTAGTAGAAGCTGCCTTTCGACAGACCCGTGTCGGCGATGATCCCGTTCTGGCTCGCCTCGTGGAAGCCACGGTCCAGGAACGCGCGCTCGGCCGTGTCCAGGATCCGCGCCTGCAGGTCAGGGTCGAGCTTGTGGAACCGCGGGCGGGGCACGTCGAGCCTCCTTGCCGAGCCTGCGTCGGCGCCACTGGACGTAGCGTGCAGCCCCCAGGTCGGCCTCCACCCAGCGGCTCTTGCCAGGCACGCACTGCTTCTCGGTCATGGTGTCCATGATGGCGACGTCCTGGGGCTGCACGACGAACTTCTCGAGCAGGACCACCGAGGCCGCCTGCAGGTAGCCGAGCGGGGCGGGCAGGGTGCCGTAGATCCGGAACAGCGAGATGCAGTGGGCCTCGTCGACCGGGATGGCCGCGGACACGCCGACCTGGCCGCCGATCTCGATGAGTTGCAGGTTGCCGGGCAGGAAGCTGGTGCGGAACACCACCCCGTGCTCCTTGCCCTCGTGCACCAGCTCGCCGCGGGCCTCGATGGCGCCGGACTCGGCGTCGTGTTCGACGTGCAGGTTGGCGACCCGGGTCCCGAACAGCCCGCCCACGTTCACCGATCGATGGGCGATGGCGGCGTGGTAGACGTCGAAGTTGGTCTCGATGAAGCGAGAGTGATCCACCGGGTAGGCGATCTCCGCCTCGGCCCAGGTCCACGGGCCGCGACCCTCCTGCTCGGGGAAGCTCTTCGGAGGAGCGTCACACCTGGCCGGATCCCCCCACCAGATCCAGACCATGCCGTGGGCCTCGTGGGTCTTGTAGGTGGTCACGCACATGGCGGGGCGGACCGCACCCTGCACCGGCATCCGCTGGCACGCACCCTCCCGATCGAAGGCGAAGCCGTGGTACGGGCACCGGATCTGCCCGTCCACCACGCGACCGGGGGACAGGGCCACCCCCTTGTGCGGGCAGCGGTCGACCATCGCGACCACCCGGCCCTCCCCGTCCCGCCAGAAGACCATGCGCTGGCCCATGCGCGTCGCGCCGACCGGCTTCCTGCCGATCGCCCGACTCGCCATGACCACGTACCAGACGTCCTCGATCACGACCCACCTCCAGTTAGACCATCAGTCAGACCATCGGTCTGATTCTGGAGACGACGTAGTCGCCCGGCGGCAGCCGAGCAAGGATCGAGCGGATCCGAGGGTCCGGGGGTGGATCCCCCGGGGAGGCCGAGCTTCGAGGCCGGCAAACGGATCCGGCCAGCCGTCCACGCGGGAGAGCCCCCCTAGGAGGCCTGCTTCTCGAGAGCCCCGTGCGCTTGCAGGTCCGCCTTCGTGCGCTCGAGCTCCTTCGCCACCGGGCAGCGCGGGGCCTCACCGGGGGCGCGGACGCTGGGCCAGGCGTAGAGCACGATGCCGCCGACGAGGTAGCCGGTGGCGAGGCCGAGGCGGAGCCAGTCGGACGGCGCGAAGTACACCGACAGCGGCACCATCACGACCGCACCGGCGAGGATGGTCCACTTGGCCCGGACCGAGATCGTGCGGTCGGTTCGCCAGCGCGTGATCGGCGGGCCGAGCCAGCGGTGGTTCAGCAGCCAGTGGTGGAAGCGCTGACTCCCGCGAGCGAAGCAGAAGGCGGCGAGGAGGAGGAACGGGGTGGTCGGCAGCAGCGGCAGC
>CALATR010000814.1 GCA_937891875.1 uncultured Pseudomonadota bacterium
CGACGACGTCCTCGGGGAGCGGGAAGTTGACGTCGTCGAGCGCGCGCACCTCGGGGAAGTAGTCGGCCATGAGCCACATGCGTCCGCAGACCCGCGGGTCGACGGTGACGATGACCACGCGATCCCGCGCCACCCGGCACATCTCGCGGATGCCGGCCTCCTGGTCGGGGTGCCAGTGGTGCACCGAGAGCACGGTCATGGCGGCGTCGACGCTGGCGTCGTGGAGCGGCAGCGCCTGGGCGGTGGCGCGGATGGCGGGGCTGTCGGCGGGACGCTGGGCGGCCATCACCGCGCTGGGCTCGACGGCGAGCACCACCCGGTCGACAGGCTCGTATGAGCCGGCCCCCGCACCCACGTTGACCACGGTGCGGGCGTCGCCGAGCGCGTCCGTGATCAGCGCCTCCAGCCGGGGGTCCGGTCGGCGACGTGTGGCGTACTTCCTGCCGATCCGGTCGTATCGTGGCTCCATCGCGGCCTCCGGTCATTCCCAGGGTGATGGAGCATACGGCGAGCGTGGTCCAGGAGTTTGCTCGTCACGCTCCTCCCGGGCAACGTGTGACGTGGGAGGAAGGATGCGCCTTCTGATCATGCCGGTGCTCGTCGGGTGCGCGACGGGGTGGGAGGACCTCCCCGCGGCGCCTCCACAGACTGACCCGTCCCACCCGTGCGTGGTCGCGGAGGTGTCCGACCTGCAGCTCCGGAGCGTGCCCATCGACCTGCTGGGCGGGTCGATGAGCGTGCCGGTTCGCCTGCAGAACACCTGCGAGCACGCGGTGGACGGAACTCTCTCCGCCGAGCTCGTCGACGCGAGGCGCTCGGCGACGCTGAGCCCCGGTAGCCTCCGCCTCCCGGCGAGAGCCGAGCACACGGTGATCCTGGTGCCGTCCACGGAACTGGCCGTCGGATTGCATCAGTTCGACGTGAACTTCACCGGCCAGTCGGAGCCGCTGTTCTCGGTCGAGCTGGAGGTCTCCAGCTGGCCGTTCACCACGCACGCCTCCCCGGCAGAGCTTCGTGTTCCGGACGACTGTGCCGTGAACATCGACCTTGTGATGCGTGGTGGCATCGTGCCGTTCGAGATCTCCGACCTGGACGTGGATGCGCCTCCGGAGTGGACCGTGGATGCCGACCCGGTCCCGGTCCTGCTCGACCACCTTGCCGAGCTCGAGGTCTCCCTGCAGCGCGCCCCCGGCCACTCCCGATCCGGCGAGACCGACGAGGTGCGGCTGGTCGCGGTGATGACCGAGCCCGAGCGGCACCTGCATTGGCTCGATCTGGAGGTGGAGCAAGGGCCCGGCCTCTCGCCGCGGGTGGTGTTCGAGTGGCCTGCTGCGGCCTGGGCACACCCGGTCCGGCTCCCGATGGCCATCGAGGAGGGATCCGCGTACGTCCTGGGTGATCGGGATGCGTTCGTGGCCTGGGACGACACGCTGGGCGCGCTGACGCTCAGCCGTGTGGCTCTCGACGGCTCCGCCTGGATCCGGATCGCCGCGACCCCGAAGTGCCTGGAGCCATGACCGCGTGGTCGCTGGCTCGAACGCGGCGTCCCGCTACTCCCCCATCGCCAGCTGCCGCTCGGCCCGCAGCACCGACCTGCGCCGGGCGTCGAGATCGTCAGCGAGCCGGCGGGTGGCCCGGCTCTCGTGCTCCTCGACCGCTGCGGTGGCGTGGTCGTCGGCGCGGGCCTGGTCATCATGGATCTCGTAGCCGATGGCCATGTTGTAGAGCGCCCGGCTGCGGCGCCGGCCGCTGGACTCCTTGGCGACCACGCTCCAGGCCTTCATCGCGGACTTCCAGTCGCCCTTCCTGGCGCGCCTGACTCCGTAGCGCAGCCCGATGGAGCTGCTGAACAGGCGATGCCGCTCCAGCTCCCAGGTCGGCACGATGCGCTGGAGGTAGGCCACGGCGGAGGCCTCGGCGTGGCTGCGGGGCGCCTCGCCCTCGAACACGGCGTCGTAGACGTTGACCACCCGCTCGCTGCCGAAGCCCAGGGTCCAGGTGTCCTCCTGATCCAGGATCTCGCCGTCCGAGGCGCGGTACATGCGCCAGACCGCGTCCCCGGAGGAGGTGGGCACGCCGAGCAGGGGCTCGTCGTCCTCCACGTCGAACTTCTCCAGCGAGACGATGGCGTCGCAGCGATCCTCGCAGATGGCCTGGACCACCTCTGCGTCCAGCCGCCTCGCGCCGAGTCCGCCGAGGTGCTCGCTCAGGTCTGCGTCGACCTCCACGAACTCGAAGCGAGGGGAGTCGTCGAGTGCGGCGATGAGGAGCGCCACGGCGTCCTCGCTCTGGGCCCGATCCGAGCCCGGTGCCTCGCCGGTGACGAGGTCGGTCAGGGTGACCAGGACCTCCTCGCCCAGGTTGCGGGTCCCGGTGCGGTTGATGACGGCGATCCGCTGCACGGAGCTCGGGACGGTGATCTCGGCGGGGCGCAGGACCTCCACCTTCACTCCCCCAGCGTGTGACGCGGTCGTCAACGCGATCATCGTCATGATCAGCGCAGTGCGGCCCATGCTCCCTCCCACGAGAAATGGTGCCTTGGACGCGTCGCGGATCCGAGTATTCGAGGAGATTCAAAAAAGGTTGGCGTTCACCCGGGCAGCGCCGGCGGATGCCTCAGGTGGCCCTGCCTCGCCAGCACCCGGCCCCGGCCGACCAGGGTGACCGGCTCCCGCACCCGGCGGATCCAGGTGCCCGCGGGAGCGTCGGCGAAGCTCCCGTCGAGGACGAAGAGCTCGAGGCCGCCGCTCGCGTCGAAGGTGTGCTCGCCGTCGAGGTCGACCATCCACACGCGCTCGTACGCGTCCTCGTGCAGCAGCAGCCGGGCGTCGTCCCACAGCGATCGATCGCGCGTATCCACTGTTCGAACGCCGGTCTCGACCGGGTGCATCCACCACAGGCGGACCAGGATGGTGCAGCCGCCGTCGGTGAAGGGAGCATGCGCGGTGCCGACCCCGTTGCGCACGTACGTGCCGGCGGGGTGGTCGCCGGATGCGTCGGAGAAGACCCCGTCGAGCACGAGGTACTCCTCGCCGCCGCCGTGCACGTGGGTCGGGAAGCGCGAGCCCGGCGCGTAGCGCACGATGCTGGTCAGGCGGGCCACCTCGTCGCCGTTGCGCTCGATGCGGCGGCGCTCGACCCCCGGAGCGGGGGAGGGGGTCCAGGGCAGGTCGTCGGTGTGGACCACGGCGGGCACGGTCAGATCGGCATGCATCGTCAGCTCCGTACGCAAGTGTGCGCACGGGTCTGCGGCCGGCCAGTCGGCTGGTTCGGGCGTGCTACACCCTGCACTCTCGGAGGTCCCGTGATCCTGCCGCTCGTCCTCTCGCTCTCCGCGTTCGCCGGCGAGCTGGCCTACCAGCAGCCCCCCGACGACATCCAGGCGATCCTCGACGCCGACAGCCCGCCCGCGGTCTCGGTGTCGGTGGACCGCAGGTGGATGCTCGAGCTCGAGCGCCCCAGCCTGCGCCCCCTCGCCGATCTGGCCGAGCCCGAGGTCAAGGTCGCGGGCCTCAAGATCAACCCGGACACCAACGGTCCCGCCCGCGAGTACGCCTACCGCGGGATCGTGCTGCGGGATGTGGCCCCGGCGCGCAAGGCGAAGCGCGTGGAGATCGCCCTCCCCGAGGGCGCCAACGTCCGCAACGTGCAGTGGAGCTTCGACAGCACCCGGTTCAGCTTCACCCTGACCAAGCCCGACGGCATCGAGCTGTGGGTCGCCGCCGTGCCGTCGGGGGAGCTGACGCGCCTCACCGGTCCCGTGCTCAACGCCGCCTACGGCAACCCCTGCGACTGGCTGCCCGGCGACCGGGGCCTCGTCTGCAAGCAGGTGCCCGAAGGCCGCGGCGCCGCTCCCCAGGAGAGTCCCGTGCCCACCGGGCCCATCGTGGACGAGAACCTGGGTCGCAAGGCCCCCGCGCGCACCTACAGCAACCTGCTCGAGGACCCCCACGACGAGGCGCTGTTCGAGCACTACCTGCAGAGCGAGCTGGTGCACGTCGCCCTCGACGGCACCATCCGCCCCCTGCGCAAGGCGGACATCGTCTCGTCCGCCACCCCCTCTCCCGACGGCGAGTGGCTCCTCGTCCGCACGCTGCACCGGCCGTGGAGCTACCACGTCTCCGCGGGCCGCTTCCCGACGAAGGTGGAGGTGTTCCCCCTCGCCGATCCCGGCAAGGTCGTGGCGATCGAGGACCTGCCGCTCGCCGACGACATCCCCATTGCCGTGGGCTCGGTGCGGACGGGCAAGCGCACGATCTCCTGGCGCGCCGATCAGCCGGCGACGCTGTACGCCATCGAGGCGCTCGACGGCGGAGATGCGGCGGCAGAAGCCGACAAGCGCGATCGCCTGAGCCTGCTGTCCGCCCCCTTCGACGGGGACTTCACCCCCCTGTGGGAGTCCGAGCTGCGCATGAACGGCGTCATGTGGGGCGACGAGGACCTGGCCATGGGCTGGACCTGGCGCTGGAACGACCGCCTGCTGCGCACCTGGCGCCTCGATCCCAGCGGCAAGGCCGAGCCCAGGCTGCTCGCCGAGCGCTCCTACCAGGACAACTACGCCGATCCGGGCAGCCCGCTGTCCTGGCCCGGACCGTACGGCTGGGGCGTGATCCACCAGGTCGAAGGCGACATCCTGCTGTCCGGTCGCGGCATCCGACCCGAAGGCGTGCACCCCTTCGTCGACCGCATGGACCTGGACACGGGCAAGACCACGACCCTGTGGAAGGCGGGCGACACCCACCACGAGACGCTCACCGCCGTGGTCGACGCCGGCGCCACCCGCTTCATCACCCGGCGCCAGAGCGAGACCGATGTGCCCAACTACCAGCTGCGCCGGGTGGGCAAGCCACGGGCCGTCGCCCTGACCGACTTCGCCGACTGGGCGCCCCAGTTTGCCGCCGTGCAGAAGGAGCTCGTCACCTACACCCGCGCCGACGGGGTCGAGCTGCAGGCTCGCATCTACACGCCGCCGGGTTGGAAGCCGTCGGACGGCCCCCTGCCCACGGTCTTCTGGGCCTACCCCAACGAGTTCAAGTCCAAGAAGGACGCTGGCCAGAAGACCAAGTCGGAGCACACCTTCAGCCGGCCCAGCTCCCACAGCCCGCTGTGGTTCTGCCTGCAGGGCTACGCCGTGGTCGACGACCCGACCCTGCCCATCGTCGGCGAGGGCGAGACCGAGCCCAACGACAACTTCGTGGAGCAGCTGGTCTCGGGCGCCGAGGCCGCGGTGAAGATGGCCGTCGACAAGGGCGTCGCCGACCCCGATCGCCTGCTCATCGGCGGGCACAGCTACGGCGCCTTCATGACCGCCAACCTGCTCGCCCACACCGATCTCTTCCAGGCGGGTATCGCGCGATCCGGCGCCTACAACCGCAGCTTGACGCCGTTTGGCTTCCAGTCGGAGCAGCGCACCTACTGGGAAGCGCTGGGCACCTACGTGGAGATGTCGCCGTTCACCCACGCCGACAAGATCGACGAGCCCATCCTGCTCATCCACGGCGAGGTCGACCCCAACCCGGGCACCTACCCGATGCAGTCGGAGCGCTTGTTCGAGGCGATCAAGGGCAATGGCGGCACGGTGCGCTGGGTCGTGCTGCCGCTGGAGGAGCACGGCTACCGGGCGCGGGAGTCCATCGGCCACATGCTGTGGGAGCAGTTCCGCTGGGCGGACCAGTACGTGAAGAACGCGAAGAAGGGGGAGGCGGCCGAGCCGTGAGGCGTCAGTACAGCGTCCTGCCCCGCAGCTCCGTCGGGTCGGCGCGCGCCCGCACGTTCACGCCGTGGTCGGTGACGATCAGCACGTACTCGCCGGTGTCGAAGGCCCGCGTGAACCCCACCTCTCCGAGAGGTGTCCGCTCCAGGGCGTGCAGCTCGTCGCCGTCGACCCGAAGCAGCATGAACTCCCGCTGGCCGTCCCACTTCGTCAGGAGCGCCGCGTGGTGGCCCTCGCCGATCGGCGTGAGGTCCTGCTTCATGAAGCCGGCGTAGATCCCCCCCAGGGCGATCTGCTCCAGCCGCGCGGGTCGCTCGGGGTCGGCGAGGTCGTAGAGTTCCAGCACCGGCTGGCGGCCCTCGTCGCCCCCCAGTCGGGCACCGCCGATGGCCAGCATGCGGTCGGCGCCCAGGGGGGACAGCCAGGACTTGGTGTACACGTCGTCGCCGACCTCTCGCGGCACGGTCACCACGCCATCTCGGGTCGGTCGGGTCGGGGTGGTGAGGTCCACGCGCCACAGGCGCTCCTGCTGGTCCTCGACCGCGGTCAGCCAGGCGGTGTCCGTCGAGAAGTGCGCCGCGTAGAGGGACTGGCCGGGCCCGTCGAGGGAGACCTCGCCGATGACGCGCACCTCGCGCGGGCCTGGCTGCAGCACGGCGACCTGGTTGACCCCGTCGCTGCCCGCACTCGTCGCGACCCGCAGGGTGTCGCCCATGGCACTCGCGGAGAAGTGGTTCAGGACCGCGCCGGAGAGCCGCACCGTCACGCCCGGACCGAGCGCGCCGTCCTCGTCGCGCACGAGGCTCTGGACCCGGGTCGAGACCGGATCGCGCCAGGGACGCAGGGCGTTGGGGTGCGACGCCTCGACCAGCCAGGCGTGGTCCGGGCTTGCGCGGTGGAGCGAGGCTCCGGCCAGGAACGCCGACGGCACCGGGGTGAGCGCGGGGTCGGTGAGGTCGATCTCGGTGAGCACGGTCCAGGACCCCTGGCGCTCGACCTCGGGGGGGTGGAAGAGCCGCGTGCACGGCACGTCCAGGGGCTCGCCATCGACCAGGAGCTGGGGGCGCCAGGTACCGGCGGGGGCGACGTGCACCAGGTGCCGGGCGTAGGGGCCGAACAGCTCGGCGATGCCGTCACGGTCGGTGAGATCGGTGCGATCGAGGGACTCGATCAGGTCGTCCCAGCCGGGGACGGTCGCCGACCAGGTGGTCACGAAGGAAAGGTGGCCATCGGTGAGCTGCACGTCCGAGAACTGCCTCGGAAGCACGATCTCCCGCACCACCTCCGGCGCGTCGGGGTCGGACAGGTCGACCAGGGTCAGGCCGCCGGTCCAGTACGGTCGGGTGCTGGTGTCCTGGTGGGCGATCACCAGCGTGGTGTCGTGCAAGAGCACGCCCCAGATCCGGGTGGGTGAGGCCACCGAGCTGCGCAGGCGCGGCGCCCAGGGGTCGGACACGTCGACCACCCGGACCTGCTCCCACCCGTCGGCGACCACGAGCAGCCCGCCGTCCTGCTGGGCCACGTCGAGCACCTGATCCGCGGTGCGGTTGAGCGGCAGCTCCAGCTCGGGGGTCGGGGCCTCGGTGTCGATGTCGGTGTCGGCGTCGTAGTCCTGCCAGGGCCAGCCGGCGGCGTCGGCCTCGTCCTTGAACCGGGCGTACATCACCTGCCGGTCGACCAGCGCAGGCAGGGTGGCGTGGGTGACGTAGTCCTCGACCCCCTCACAGTCGGTCGGCCGCACAAAGGCCGTGCCACCCGGTGGCTCCCAGTCGACAAGGGGCATCGAAGGCGGAGAATCGACCCCGTCATCGGTGTGGTCGGACCCGTCGGTCGAAGCGCCCACGCCGCAGCCGGCGAGCACCAGGGACACCCAGATCATCGGCGAGCAGCGCATTCCCCCTCCAGTGGGAGCAGCCTAGCCGCGCGATCCGCCGATGTCCGACCGGCCGCGCAGCTTCCGCATCGCGCTCAGGGCGTCCGCGTCCAGCTCCTTCAGCTGCGGCTGGCGGGCGAGGATCTGGCTCGCCACCGCCCAGGCAGTCGCGCCGTCGACCCGGTCGATGAGGACGTGATTCTCGCCGTCGTGGGAGAGCGTGACCCGGCCTGATCCGGGTGTGCGCTGCAGGGTCTCGACCGAATCCCAGGGGATGAGCCTGCCGCGGATGTGCACGCCCCGGGCGTCGATGCGCAGCTGACCCCGCACCCGCTGCGCCGGGGGTGCGGCCACGACCTTCCGAGGGGAGCCGAGCACGACCATGACGCAGCCGACCAGCAGCGCGGCGAGCCCGACCACCACCAGGCCGAGCATGAGCGGCGTGAGCGGCACGACCAGGGTCTCGCTGGCGACGGTCACCCCCGCTGGCGCCCCGTAGACGGAGAGCGGGGAGGTCAGGGCGAGCAGGCCCCCGACGATGAACGCGGCGCCGGCGGTGAGGACCCGTGGCCGGGCAGGCAGCCGACGCTGCAGTGAGGTTGCACCCTGCCCCGGCTCGACCGACCAGCGCACGGTCACCCCGTCGATGTCCTCGTCGATGCTCACGCCGTCCGCCACATCGCCCCCTGGGCGCACTCTAACGCCGCGAACCCGCGAACCCGCGCGGCCGCTATCCGCGGGCTACGAGCGGAGCGCGGATAGAGGCCTGAGTGCCGCTGCGGGCTCCACGGAAGAGTTGACGGTTTTGGCGATTTTGCTTATCCTCTGAACATCGGCAACCGATGCAACGAGTGGAGGCTGCCATGACCGTCCTTCCCAAGCCCCTCTATGACGAGGTTCGCGCCGCCCTGCAAGATGCCGGCCGCCAGGACCTCGCCAGGCAGCTCGTGCCCTTCCGCCCGCGCAAGGCCTTGACCAGCGGCCAGGCTGCCGAGCTGCTCGGCGTGTCGTCGCCCAACACCGTCAAGAACTGGCTCGAGGCCGGCCAGTTCCGCGGTGCCTACCAGACCGCCGGCGGCCACTGGCGCTTCCCCGTCGAGGAGGTCGAGGCGGTCAAGGCGCGCCTGGACGCGCTGGCGGAGCGGAACCGGCGCGGCGATCTCGCACCGCCCGACCAGGACGACGAGGAAGACGGGCCGCCGCTGCTGTAGGCGGCCGTCACCTGTCGAACAGCAGGCGCATCGTCAGGTGGCGGGGGCCCTCGTCCCTCGCCACCGGGCCCGCCGGGTCCGCGACGAAGCCGCAGCGCTCGTAATAGGCGATGGCCCGCGCGTTGTCCTCTCGGACCCACAGTGACAGGCCCACGCAGTCGGCGCGGTCGCGGGCCAGCCCCTCCAGGGAGTCCATGATCGTCGCTGCGTAGCGCTGACCTGGGGCGGCCGAGTTCTCGACGCCCTGGAAGTGGCGATGGATGCCGAGGGCGTAGATCACCAGGTAGCGGGCGCGCTCGGTGTGTACGTCGGTCGGGTGGCTCTGGTTGCGGAAGGCTGCCGCGGCGTAGCCGACGATGGCGCCGCCGGCGCGGGTACGGAACTGGTAGGTAGCGGGCGAAGCCTTGCCCTTGCGGTCGTCGAACCAGACGCGGCTCTGGAAGTAGTGGTCGACCTCGGCGACGCCGCTGTCGAGAGCGTCGATGTCGGGGTCGTTCGGTAGCGCGTGCTCAACGTGGATCGCGACGGTCAACGGTAGGCCCCCAGACTGGCAAGCTATGGCAGGCAGCGGTTCCCATCCAACGGTCCCGCCTACCCACGCCCGAATCAGGTTGCCTACCGTCGGCCGACGAACAGGTGCTTCCCCTCGGTCACCGCCGGGTCCCCGTGCCGGGCGTTCGCAGGAGGCCACAGCTGGCTTTGGTTCATGCAGCCTGGCCGCGCGAACCCGCGCGCCTCACCACCTCGCCCCCAGCGGCCCGCCGTGCGCCCCGATGTCCGACACGCTGCCGTCGGCGTCCAGGACCGAGGGATGGCCCGCGTCGATGAGCGGGCTGCCAGTGTCCAGGCGCAGGTCCCAGTCGAAGGGGTCTGTGGCGGAGCGGTCGACGAAGCGGGGGGCGACCCAGAAGGAGAGGTCGCCGACGAGGGTGCTGCCGCTGTCGTCCTCGAGCGCGACGTCGAAGTCCCGCCCCTCGAAGGTCAGGTTCTGAAGGACCGCGTCTCCCCGGTCTTCGTAGTCCACCAGCGGGAGGCCGGTCGCGCTCCAGGCGGGCCCGAAGTGGGTGTTGCGCACGATCATGCTGGTGTTGGGTCCCGCAATGAGCAGGGCGTCCAGCTCCGGATCGATGATCTCGTCGAGGTAGACCGCGTTCTCGACCTCGAACGTGGACAGGCCCCCGCCCTCGGCCGAGAGTCCGCCCCGCACCCAGTAGCGGGAGCGCGGGCGCACGTCGCCGGGCCACACCTGCAGGTCGTTGCCGGCGGAGATCAGGTTGCGGATGGTGATCTTGCCGCGGTGGGAGATGGCGTACAGCTCGTTGGCGCACATCGTGTTGCCGATGTTGCGCACCCGGTCGGCGTCCACGGTCACCGCACCCTGGATGTGCCAGAGCACGTCCCAGGTGTCGAGCACCCCACAGCCCTGCCC
>CALATR010000815.1 GCA_937891875.1 uncultured Pseudomonadota bacterium
CGTTCTCGTTGTCCTCCGTCGCCGAGGTGGACGACGACGACGCGTGCGCGCCGCTCCGCGCGCCTGCGCTGGCGTGGTCGCGCCCTCCACCTCGTCGAGGTCGAGCACGACCCCACGGGGCGCACCCTGGTTGGCGACCAGCCAGGTGCCGAGCCAGATCCCGCCGCCGCCGAGCAGCAACAGCGCGATCGCACCGATGCCGATGCCGAGCCAGGGCAGGCTGCTGCCGCCCGCGGTGGAGTCCGTCGCGACGAGGGACGCCTGGGACGGACCCGAGGCGGCCGGGCCGGGAATGTCGAGCTCACCGCGGACGCCGGCGCTGGGCTTGCTGACCGCGTCTGCGGGCACGGGCTGGCCCTGCTCCATCGCCGAGACGGTGCGGTAGTAGCGCACCACCTCGTCCCGGGCGGTGATGGGGTCGGGCAGGAGTGCGGAGAGCGCCCGGCCGAAGTCGGCGGCGGTGGCATAGCGGGCGGCGGGGTCACGCTGGAGCGCCCGGACCAATACGCCCACCAGCGGGCCGTACTCGGCGGGCAGGGTGGCAGCCATGCGTGCCGCGTGGTCGTCGTCCAGCAAGCGCTTGATCTCGTCGGGCTGCTTCTTGCGGAAGAGCGGCTTGCGACTGGCCATCTCGTAGAGGATGGTCGCCAGGCCGAAGACGTCCGCGTTGGCGGCGATCCCGCGGCCGTGGGCCTGCTCGGGGGCCATGTAGCCCCAGGTGCCGCGGACGGCGCCCTGACGCTCGGAGAGCAGGTTGCCCTTGCTGATCCCGAAGTCGAGGATCTTCACGACCCCGTGCGGGTTCAGCATCAGGTTGCTGGGCTTGACGTCCCGGTGAACGAGCCCGAGGTGCACGCCGCGCTCATCGGTGGCCTGGTGCGCGTAGTGCAGGCCGTCGCACGCCTGGCGCCCGATCTCGGCGATGACGCCAACCGGGATGGGCACGTCGTGCCGCACGCACTCGGCGACCGCCTGACGCAGGGTCAGGCCCTCGACGTACTCCATGACCAGGAAGAAGTGGTCCCCGTCCCGGTCGAAGTCCTGGATCTGCACCAGGTTCTGGTGGTGCATGGACGCGCCGAGGCGGGCCTCGTTGATGAACAGCTCCTGGAAGGTGTCGCTGTCCTTGTGCTCCGGCAGGATGAGCTTGATCGCCACCCGCGGCGACACCCCCGCCAGGGACTCGCGCCGAGCCTCGAAGA
>CALATR010000816.1 GCA_937891875.1 uncultured Pseudomonadota bacterium
CGGTCGCGGCGGGGGTGCTGGGATGAGCGCCGCCGAAGCCGTCCGACAGGAGGAGAGTGCTGTTCTCTGGCGGATCATCGGCCTGCGCAAGACCTTCGGCGGGTCCCGCTTCAGCGCCCTGGGCGGCGCGTCCCACACCGCTCTCGACGGGGTCGACCTCACCGTGCGGGCCAGTGAGCGCATCGGCATCATCGGCGAGTCCGGCTCCGGCAAGACCACCCTGGCCCGGGTGGGCCTGGGGCTCATCCCCGCAGACTCAGGCACCATCGAGCTGGTCGGCGGCGCCCCGACCAAGCGCCACCGCCGCGAGGTCGCCCAGCTCCTGTTCCAGGATCCCCGCGCGATGCTCAACCCCGGCCTCACCATCGGCACCGTGCTGCGTCAGTCTGCCCGCCTCTTCCAGCCCCGCCGCGACCCCGCAGAGGCCGTGTCCGAGGCCCTCGCCCGGGTCGGACTCGCCGGCCGTGAGCGCGCGCGCCCCCACGAGCTGTCCGGCGGGGAGCGCCGCCGCGCCGGCCTCGCCCGGGTGCTGCTCGCCTCCCCCAAGGTGCTGGTGCTCGACGAGCCGACCGCCGGGCTCGACGCAGCACTCAAGCACGACATGATGCAGCTCGTGCAGACGTCGGTCAGCGAGGAGACAGCCGTGGTGACGATCTCCCACGATCTGCCGCTGGTGCTCGGAACCTGCGACCGGGTGGCCGTCATGTACGCGGGTCGCATCGTGCAGCGGTTTGGCAGCCTGGCCGAGGCACGGCAGGATCCCCACCCCCACACCGCGTCCCTGCTGCGCGCGGCGGGACTCCTGTGATGCGCATGACCCGATTCCGCCTCCACACCCACCCGCTGCACCTCGGCGCCGCCCTGGCGCTCCTGTGCGCCCTCGTGGGGAGCGCAGCCCAGGCCCAGGAGCCTGCTGCAGTCGAGGAGACCACCGACTACCGGGGCGCCCTCGATCAGGCGCGCTTCCAGATCCGCAAGGGCTACTACGATCAGGCCATCGCCGATCTCGAGCGCACGGTGCAGCACCCCGACGGCAGGCTGGACGCCGAGCCGTGGTTCCTGCTGGCCCAGGTCCGCCTGCAGGTGGGTGACATCGTCGGCGCTCGACGAGCCGCGGCGAAGGCCCTCACCTACAGCAAGGACGTCGAGCAGGAGAGCCAGTCCGCCGCCCTCGTGGGTCTGCTCGACAACGCGTGGGGGCTGGTGGCGGTGGACGCGAGCCAGCCCGGCACCGCCTGGCGACCGCGCCTCGAGCCGGCCCAGCCCCTCATGGACCCCGGCCAGGGCGAGATCGTCGACCTCATGGCCAAGCGGATCCGCAAGTCGCGCTCCCCCCTGCCCCGCACGGTCGGCCTGCCCGTGGGCGACTGGGACGTCAACGGGCACGCCGTCAGCGTCACCCCGGCCCAGACCGCCCGGGTCACCCTGTCGCCGCGGGAGGCCGCCGGCGGGCTCGCCGCCGCCCGCCTCGCCTGGATCGAGCTCGACGCCGGCGTGGTCGCCTCGCTGTCCAAGGAGCCCCACGTCCAGCCCTCCCCGGCGCTGCAGCTGGGCCTCAACGTGCCGGTCGGAGGCCCGGTCCTGGTCGGCGTGTTCGGCGACTGGACCGCGCTGTCCCTGCGCACCCAGGGTGGCTCGTACACCTTCGACGGGCGCACCGGCTCGGTCGGGGTGCGCTTCGGACCGATGATCGACGATGGCGAGGTGGTGCTCGTGCGCCCCGCCATCGGCTACCGCTACGGCGGCATCGCCGGGCTCCTCCTCGGCTGCGATCGGCAGGGGGACGGCTGGTTGTGCCACGACCGCGACGCGACCACCCCTTCAGACCTGCTGCTCTACGCCGATGGCACCGCCCACGTCCCCTTCATCGAGGTGTCGGCCGACTGGCTGGACCGCAGGCGGACGTCCGGCGTGGGTGCAGGGGTTCGGGTGGGTGTGGAGCACGCGTTCGGCCGCTTGAAAGACGGCGGGAAGTCGCGTGGGGAGCCCCTCGTGGAGTACACCGTGCACGACGATGCCCGCTCACCCGCTCGTACCTCCTTGCGCGTCCTGCTCCACGCGAGCGTTGCCTTGTGAACCCGACCCCTGGTGCGCCATGACCCGTCTGGCCCTGCTCCTGCCGCTCCTGCTCCCCGTCGCCGCCCACGCGGGTGACGCGAAGGAGATCGCCTCGCGCGCCGGTGCGAACGTGCAGCGCCCGACGTGGTCGCCCGACGGCCGACAGCTGGCGTACGAGGCCAACTTCCACGACCGCAAGGTCATCGAGCTCTTCGTCGGCGACCCTCGCACCGGCGCCTTCCGCCGGATCCTGCCGGTGGCGGCCAGCAGCAGCTCCATCGCGAGCGGGTTCGGCGGCGGAGGGGGCGGTGGCGGCGGCAAGGTCGCCCACGAGCTGACCTGGAGCCCGCCCAGCCTGGGCCGCTTCGTCTACACCGCGTCGAGCGGCGCCAACGACTACGACATCTACACCATGACCGGCGGCACCCTGGCCGCGGGCCCTGGAGCGGACGGCGCCGCCGCCTGGTCCCCGGACGGCGGCTACATCGCCTTCACCTCCGCCCGCACCGGCGAGGGGGACCTCTACCTGGTCAACCTCGCCAGCGCTTCCGCCCCGCCCCAGCGCCTGACCCGCACCCCCACCAGCAGCGAGCTGTTCGCGGTGTGGGCCCCCGACAGCAAGCGCCTCGCCTTCGTCGGCAAGGGCGACAAGGGCGACCATCTCTTCCTGCTGCCCTCGCTCACCGGCAGCCCGGTGCAGCTCACCGACTGGACCGGCACCCAGACCGGCCCCTCCTTCAGCCCGGATGGGCAGAAGATCGCGTTCTACGCCAACAAGGACGCGACGGACCGCTTCGACCTCTTCGTCATGGACGCCCGCGCCGGCGCTCGCCCGGTCCGCGTCGCGACCGACGTGCTGGTCAACCCCCGCGGCCCCGCCTGGTCCCCGGACGGCGCCAAGCTGGTGTTCGTCTGCAACGACGACGACGCCTACGACCCCATCTGCACCGCCCCCGCCACGGGCGGCGCCACGCCGAAGCGCCTGGACCTGGGCACGGTCGGCCACGGCGACCTGGACCTGACCCGAGCGAGCGACGGCACGCTGTGGCTGGCGTTTGTGGCGCAGGGCCGCAAGCAGGACGACGAGCGCGACTTCAAGCGGCTGTTCGTGGCTGAGGTGGTGCTTTAGGGGTCGGCGGAGAGACTCGTTGATACGTCGAGTTTCGAGTTTCGAGTTTCGAGTTTCCGCGGGCGGGGGTCGGCGGGGCTGCGTGCGTGGTGGCGGGAGTGGCGGGCCGGTCTCCAGTCTCCAGTCTCCAGTCTCCAGTCCGTGGGCGGCTGTGGCGGTTGCAGGGGTGATGTGCCGGCCGGGAGACTGAGGTGCGACCGGCGGTATTGCTCGCTCGAGTCCCTGGCTGTCGCCGCGTTGGTGACTGGTTCGCCGCGCGGAGCGCTGGCGCGGGCGAGGAGCGCACGCGCGCAGCTCGGAGGAGGCGCCCACCGCACCGATCCGCTCGGGTCACGTTGCTGCCGTAGGACTGGGGACTGGAGACTGGGGACTGGAGACCGCCCCGCCACTCCCCCGCCCGCAGCAACGCGACTTCCCGCC
>CALATR010000817.1 GCA_937891875.1 uncultured Pseudomonadota bacterium
CGTCGAGGTCCTGACCGCGGTCGCCGAGCTGGCCGCCGCCGACGTGGCCCGCGCCGTGCGCGCCGAGGCCGGCGAGATCGACATCGCCACCGCGGTCGTGCCGTCCGAGCTGGATGTGGCCGCCGCGGTGCGCGCCGAGGCCGGCGAGATCGACCTGGCCAGCGCTGTCCTCACCGCCATCGGCATCACGGAGGAGACGCCGGTCGCCGACGCCGTGCGCGACGAGGCGGGCGACGCGATCATCTGGGATGGGCTGTCCGGCGCGTTCGAGGAGGGCTGGGTCGCCGGCCTGCTCGACCGCGAGCTGGCCACCGCCGCCCACCGCATCGCTGCGCGGCGTCTGATGACCGATCCGGTCGCCGGCGCCGAGCTCGCGGCGTTCGCGGACCAGGGCCGCATGCTCCGCACCGAGCTGCGCGCCGAGGCCGGCGAGACCCCGTACCTCTGGGTGGCCGTGGCGAATCGCATCGGCATCGAGGACCCCGAGGCCGTGCCCGGCTGGGACGGCGCGCTCGTCGCCGAGGCCGTGCGCGCCATGGCCGGCCCGTGCGCCATCGAGAAGGGCGTCATGCGCCGCATCGAGGACCGCCGCGCCGTGCCGGATCTGGACGCGCCGCTCTCCACCCCGGCCCCGGCGAACAACACCCGGCGCTGGCAGTGGGCGGGTCTCGCCCTCGCGGCGACGGTCCTCATCAGCGTCGTGGCCGCGCGGCTGGTACCCTCCGACATGTTCGACGGCCTGGGCGGGGATCGCACCGCCAACCACGTCGCCGAGCAGGTCGACTTCGCCACCGCCGGCGAGGTGACCGTGGAGGAGCTGTCGTACGACGAGGACGTCGAGGTCATCATGACCCTGCCGGACGAGAGCGGCGATCGGCCGCTGATCATCCGGATCAACGAAGAGGCCTGAGCATGAACCGTCACGGACCCCACGCTGCACCGATCCAGGCGCCCGCCCCCGCGGCAGGTCGCTGGTCCGTGTCCGGCCGCGCCCGGGTCCTCGCGAGCACCCTCGCCGCGGCGCTGCTCATGGCCGGCCTGCTCTTTCAGCCGGCCGCTTCCTGGGCCCAGGGCGGCCGCCCGCCTCCCTCCCGTCCCTCGCCGGAGGCTCCGGCGCCCGCGCCGGTCACGGGCAAGGTCGACGTGGAGCTCATGGTCGTGCACGGCACGGACGCGCACAGCCGCATCGATGCCAGCCTCAAGCCCATCATGCAGCACCTGCGGTACATGCCCCACACCGGCTACACGCTCCTGTCGCGGGACGACCACGACATCTCCGAGGGCGGTCACCACGACTTCCCCGTGGAGGGCGGGCGTCGGGTCGACGTGAAGCTCATCTCGGTCGACGGCCGGCAGGCGAAGATCCGGGTCGAGTTCTACCAGGGCAAGGTCAAGAAGATGGAGACCGTGCTCGCCATCCACCGCAACAAGGCCTTCGTCATCGTCGGCCCAAAGCACGACGGCGGCGAGCTGATCCTGGCGATCACACCGAGGTATTGAGCGGACGAGGGGTCGCGCGATGAGGCACTTGCTGACTGCACTCTTGTTGATCGCGACCCCGAGCATCGCCCTCGCGGCGGACGCTCCGGACGAGGACGAGCCGACCCACTACGGCACCGCCAAGGGCCTCGTGGGCATGCCCCGCTTCGAGGCCTTCGTGCTCAAGTCCGGCGCGTGGATCTACGTGCAGGTGCCCAGCCACAAGGCCCCGGCAACGGTGAGCTGGCTGCGCGATGCGCCCGGCTGGGACGCGGTCGTGCGTACCTGCCCGCTCGCCGTCTCGGACTCCTGGATCGGCCTCGCCGGCTTCTTCGGGACCGTGGCCGCGGAGAAGGTGCCGGTCAGCCACGAGCTGAAGGGGACCGATGGGCACGCTGCCTGCGTGCTGACCGCGACCTGGGGCGTCACCGACCAGACTAAGAACGTGGTCAACATCAACGTCGCTCCCGCGTCGGGGCCGTCGTTCTCGACGACGGTGTCCCGCCGGGAGGCCGAGGCCCTGGCGGCGCGGCTCGCGACCCTGGCCCAGGAGGTCTCGCGCCTGCCCGAGCCCGAGGTTGCCGCGGCCGAGCCCGAGGCACCCTGTGAGGCCGACGCCGAGGCGGTGAACAAGGCGGTCGCGCTCGAATCGGCGCGCACGCTCTATGTGCTCAAGGGCTGGCGCCGCGCCGGGGATCCCGGCTGGGAGGCCGACGTCGCTGCGGTCGAGCAGGCGCTGGGCAAGGGCTGGCTCGCCAGCGACGTGGTCGCCCGGGCGATGGAGGACCGGCGCATGCGCCCCGGAGCCCTGGCTGACGTCATCGGCCTCGAGTGAGGGCCGGGCCTGCCCACCCTCGGACGGGGGGCAGACCCAGACGGAGGATCAGCCGAGGTTCTTGAGGACCGAGACCACGACGGTCTTGTCGCTGCCGCCCATGTTCGCGGTGAGGCCGACGTTCGGGGTGCTCGGCATCTGGTAGTCACCGCACTGGCCCTTCATCTGGCGGTAGATCTCCATGACCTGCTTCACGCCGGTCGCGCCGACCGGGTGGCCGAAGCCGACGAGGCCGCCACCGGTGTTGACCGGCAGGCGCCCGTCGATGGCGGTGACGCCGTCCTTGACCAGGTTGACCGCCTTGCCCTTGTCGGCGAACCCCAGCGCCTCGTACATCAGCGCCTCGGCGATGGTGAAGCAGTCGTGCACCTCTGCCACCTGCACGTCGCCGGGGGTGATGCCGGCCTGGGCGTAGGCGCGGCCCGCGGCGGCGGCGGTGGTGTCCATGACCAGCGGATCGGCGTCCTGGTAGAGGTTGCCGGCCGCGTAGTCGAGGGCGAGGATCTCGATGGCGTCGGCCTCGGTCTTGCCGAGCTTGCGCAGGCCCTCCTCGCTCACGAGGATCATCGCGGCGCCGCCGTCGCTGACCTGGCTGCAGTCGCTCATCTTGAGCCAGGGCGACAGCTCCGGGTTGGACAGGAAGTTCGGGTTGCGGTCGCTCGCCGCCTGGGCGTTCTCCAGGCTCATCTGCACGGCCTTCATGTGGGCCAGCGGGTTCTTGTTGGCGTTGTCGTACGCCTTCTTGGCGAAGTAGCCGATGTCCGCTTCGGTGACGTCATCGTAGGCCTGCAGGTAGGCCTTCATGCGCGATGCGAACAGGGCGGGGAAGGTGAAGTCGTCGATCTCGCGCTGGCGGGCGTAGTGGGACGCGCGGGCCAGGTAGTCGCCGCCGGTGCGGGCGCTGACCGTGGTCTGGACCTCGGCTCCGACGACCAGGTTGATGTCCGCGCCGGCCTGGATGGACTCGAGGGCGGAGGCGTAGGCGAGGCCGCCGGACGCACAGGCGCCCTCGACCCGCATGATGGGCTTGTACATCAGGCCCGGGTGGGCGCCGACGACGGCGGCGCCGAGGTGGCCCTGGCTGCTGAACAGCTCGCCGGCGAAGTTGCCGATCCAGGCCTTGTCGATGAGCTCCGCCGCGGTCCCGGTGGACTCGAGGGCGCCGATCACCGCGGCGGTGATGGTCTCCTCGAGGGTCGGGTTCTCCCGCTTGCCGAAGTCGGGGTGCCGCTTCCAGATGAAGTCGGGGTTGTGCTTGCCGATGAAGGGCGTGATGTGCCCCCCGAGGACGAACGCGCGGCGGTTGAGACCCATGGCTGACTCCTTTCGTGGAGCGCTTCATGGCTCCCAGAGGGGGTCTCGTCAAGGCGGGCGCGGCCCCTACTGGCCGTTCTGACGCATCTCGGACTCGTAGTTGCGGACCGCCATCTGCATGCTCTCCGCGAGGCGCGCCATCTCGTCGTCCCAGTACGAGGTCTGACGGAGCTCGCCGATGATGTTGTTCTGGCGGGCGACCAGCTCGTCGAAGTCGAACTCGTCGGGGTTGCGCCGGTAGCTGCGGATGTCCTCCTGCAGCTTGTCGATCCGGTTGACCGTGTGGTCGCCGGCGGGATCGTGCGGCATGTCGCCGATGATCCGCTTCACGCCTCGCCAGCGCGAGCCCATCACCCGGACCGCCACCACATCGGGCTGGGACAGGCGCTCGGCGCGCTCGGCGCGGTCCGCGTGCACGTACAGGTTGGGCTCGTCGGGAGCGGAGCCGTCGGGATCGACCTGGCCGGGCAGGGACAGGTCCTGCTCATCTGGAGGGGGCTTGATGGGCCGGCCGGTCGTGCCGCCCGACACCTTGGTGGGGGTGCTGGCGTCGACCGGGCGCGAGGTCATCTCGGTCGGGGTGTCGGGAAGGGGTGTGGCGGTCGTTGCGCCGATGCCCACCCACGGAATGACAGCTGCGGCGAGACCGATTCCAAGGATCGCGGCGGCGGTCCAGATCATCCACGGCTTCATGAAAACCTCCCTTCGACGATCGTTATCGATCGCTTCCGATGAAATGAACGATCGGGGATTCGATCGATTCGATGCTGTCGCACTCGTCAGCAGGATCCGACATGACTAGGATCCTAGAGACATCGGGGAACAGCATGCGACCTCTCTTGAAGTGGGCCGGGGGCAAGGCCCGGCTGGCAGAGCGTATCGGGCACGCGTTCGGCGCGCCCTGCCAGGGAACCTATTTCGAGCCCTTCTGCGGTTCGGCCGCCGTATTCCTGCACATGAAGTCGCAGGGCCTGGTCGAGCGCGCGGTGCTCGCGGACGTGAACCCCAAGCTGGTCGCGGCCCACGTTGCCGTTCGGGACTGTGTCGACGACGTGTTGGACGCGATCGAGGCCCTGCCCGGCGAGGACTGGCGCGAGCGCTACTACGAGATCAGGGAGGCGTTCAACGAGGGTCCCCACGATGGTCCTCGCCACGCGGCGCGCCTGTTCTGGCTCAACCGAGCGGGCTTCAACGGGCTGTATCGGGAGAACCGCAGCGGCAAGTACAACGTGCCGGTCGGTCGCTACGCGCGCCTGTCCATCCCCGAGGCGGACCACTTCCGCCAGGTGAGCGCCCTGCTGCAGGATACCGAGATCCTCGCGACCTCCTTCGAGGACGTGCTGTCCCGGGCTCGTCCCGGCGATCAGGTCTACTGCGATCCGCCCTACGTACCTCTGTCGTCGACCGCGTCGTTCACGAGCTATGCGAAGAGCCCGTTCGGTGAGGACGAGCAGAAGCAGCTCGCCAGGTTGGCGCGTCGGGCTGCCCTGCGCGGCGCGACGGTGGTGCTGTCGAACCACGATCTGCCCGTCGTCCGCAAGGAGCTCTAC
>CALATR010000818.1 GCA_937891875.1 uncultured Pseudomonadota bacterium
CAGTGGCCCGACGCACCGGATGGCCGCCCGGCAGCGCCTCGGCATGGGCGCGGAGCAACGTCTCCGCCGCAGCGCACACGTCGTCGTCCCCGGCCTCCTCGGCCGAGGCGTGGCGCGCCCGGTGTCGCTCCACCAGGGCCACGTGGGCTTCTGGGAGCTCGGGGTCGATCTGCAGCGCAGCCTGCAGGGTCTGATCGACGGCCAGCTCCTCGAGCCTGACTGCCCGCTCGGCGATCCGAGCTTGATCCTCCGCCGCCCACCCAGGGGCCTTCTCCTCCTCGGTCGACCACGGGTCCAGCCCTGCCAGCAGTCCCTGGCTCTCGCGCCGGAGCTCCCGGGCACAGCGCTCCAGGTCCGCTGACCGACGCGCCCGAGCGTCCGCCCGCGCCGCCACCTCCAGGGCCTGCTCGCGGCGACGAGCGCCGACCAGCCAGTCCTGGACCGCACCGCCCAGCGCGTCTGCTGTCGGGAACCGCTTCCTGGGCTCCCGCGCCATCGCCCGGCTGCAGATCCCAGCGAGCTCCGCAGCCACCGGGCCACGTGCGCGCTCCTGCACCGGCACCGGGGGCCCCATCCGTAGCTGTTCCAGGATCTCCGCCGAGGATCCGGTGTAGGGCTCGTGCCCGCACAGCGCGACGTAGAGCACCGCGCCCAGGGCGTACAGGTCGACCGCGGGGTCGCTGGCCGCTGCCGTCTCGCTGGCCTGCTCGGGGGCCATGAAGCCAGGCGTTCCGCTGATCTTGCCGACCCGGGTGGCGAGCGCGGCGGCCGGTCCGCGTACCACCGGCTCGTCCCCCTCCACCAGCACGCGGCCGAGGATCTTCGCGATCCCCCAGTCCAAGACGTACACCTCGCCCAGATCGCCGAGCATCAGGTTGCCGGGCTTGAGGTCGCGGTGGAGCACGCCGCGCCGGTGGGCGTAGGCCACGGTGTTGCAGATGGCGACGAAGGCGGCAAGCACCCGACGGAAGGTCCAGCCCGTCGTCGAGGGCGACCCGTCGGCCCGGTGCACGGCCCGGATGACATCCTCGAGCGGCTCGCCCCGGACCTCGCGCATGGTGAACCAGGGTCGTCCATCGTCGAGCTGCCCGACGTCGTGCACGGGCACGATGCCCGGGTGCTGGAGCTGGGCCGTGGCGTGCGCCTCTTCCAGGAAGCGCGCGATCGCGTGGGTGAGTCCGGCCCGGTCCCCGCGCACGATCTTCATGGCCACCGTGCGGTCCAGGACCACGTCGCGGACCCGCCGCACCTCGCCCATGCCACCGGTGCCGATGAGGCCCAGATCCTCGTACCGACCGGCGATCCTCCCCGGACCAGCCCCCACGTCCAAGCGGACCTCGGTTGACGGGGCGGGGTCATCCTCCCCATCGGCCCAGGTGCCGGTCAGGAGCGTCGACGCCCCGAACACCGCGTTCTTCCCCATCAGTTGCCGCAGCTCGTCCCGCGCCTGGGCACCCAGGCCATGCTTGGTGGCGAATGCGTCGAGGTCGTCGGACAACCGATCTCCCGACCGGCGACTGGAGTCGGCCAGGATCATGATGTGGTGCGGGCGGGGGCTCTGTCCAGGCAGCCGCCAGGCGACCTCACCCGTGCAGACGGGTGGACCGCGGAGCACCCTGGTCGGTCTCCGCGGCCACCCGACGCGTGCCTAGCGCTCGTCCGCCAGGTCGTTCGCGGTCTTCTCGGCGCTCTTCGGAGCGATCGCCTTGACGCCCGAGACGTCCTTGGCGTCCGTGTCCCAGGCCTTCTTGATCTCGTCGGCGGTCCACTCGCAGTCGTTGCAGCACGCGCCGGCCTCGACGGCCTTGTAGTAGACGTCGACGGCGTCGGACGGGGTCTTGGCGCCGACGAAGAGGAAGGAGAAGGACACCGACTCGCCCGGGATCAGCGTGCCGATCTTCTCCCGGATGTGCATGGTGCGATCCGCGGTGGCGCCGTTGTCGTCGGCGAAGGTGGCGTAGGGGTCGGTGCTCCACGCGGTGTGGCCGACGCTCTGGGTGTCCGGGTCGCACACGCCGTAGGCGACGGTCAGCTTGGTGACCGGACCCGCGCTCCAGACCATGTTCGTGGTCGCCGTCGTGTCGTTGACGGTGTTGTACGTGGGGCTGGTGGACCCGATGTCCTGGTCGGGATCGATGGCGTGCATGAGGACGAGCTTGTTGAGGTCCTCGCAGCCGGTGTTGGTGACCACGAAGTCCAGGCGCAGGGACTGCGACTTCTCGTCCCAGATCTCGCGCTTGACGATCTGGACAGAGTCGACGACCCACACGCCCGAGGTGCCGGACGCGCTGGAGTAGAAGCCGGCGGGGTCGGGAAGGCCGCTGTAGTCGCCAAAGGCGAGCAGATCGAAGTCGTTGTGCCCGGTGCCCCGCGCGTACTGCAGGCCGGTCTCGGCGGAGTTGATGGCCATGACGGTCCACGGCGTGCCCGGGTAGGTCACCTCGGTGCCGTTGAACTGCAGGCCCGCACCCACGGTGGCGTCGTTCCAGAGACCCTCGTCGCCGTAGGACACGTCGTAGTAGCCGAGGTTGACGTCGACGGCGGCGGCGGGGAGGGCGATGAGGGTGAGCAGGGCGAGTTTGGACAGGTTGCGGCGCATGTGGAACTCCGTGGGCACCCCGGTGCATTCCGGGACGCCGTTCCTGGCAATTGCCGTGCCGGAGACGTGTGCAGACCGCTGTGCAGGATCGGCAGAAGCGAGCATGTGGGTCGCACAGCGGTGCACAGCACTGCACACATTCCGACACTGCGACGCACTGAGTCTCCGGACGATACTGCTCGTGTTACTCTGATTTTCCTGTTTCCAGAGTCATCCGAGCGATACAGCATGCCGTCATTCAACGGCCGGAATCTCGTTGCGGACGAGGTTGGCCAAGGGAAGCGCGTGCAGCACGGTGCCAGCGACCCCCCGGGAGCGATCGCCGAGCTCATCGCGCGTGCCTGCCAGCGCCTCTGCATCTCCGGCACCACCGAGATCGACGTAGACAGCTCGTTTCCGGCCGGTCTGGTCGGGCGGGCAGCCTACCGCCACTGGGTCCGGGACGTGGCCCGCCAGCCGCTGGTCGAGATCGACCTGCACCTGCTCGACGCGGACACCCGAGCCTGGGCGGAGCGCGTGGCCGCGGGGGGGATGGTCCTCGTCCGGGTCGGTCCGGGCGAGTCAGCTGGACCGCTGAGCCCCTTCGCCGACGCCGTCACCCTGGTCGAGCGCCGGGGCCTGGCGATGGGGCCGTCACCGGCGGAGCTCGCGCGCCTGCTGGCCCTCGACGCCGTGCACATCGAGGCGATCGACCCCTCCCTCGCCACGGTCCGCACGGCGCTGCTGGGACACTGTCGCAGCGAGGCGACGGTCAGCCTGGTCGGAGCCCCGGGGTCGGGTCGAGCCGCCCTGGCCGCCTGGGCCCACACGGTGAGCGGCACCCGCGCGCCGCTGCGCCGGATCCCGGGTGACCGAGGCGTACATCGCTCGACCGGGTGGCTCCTGGTCGAGGATCCGGCCGATCTGGACGAGGATGCGCGCGCCCGCATCCGGCGGGAGCTCGAGACCCGCGCGGCGAGCGTCCGCCCCCCACGGCGTGCGCACACCCCAGGGACCCGACCGCGTCATGCGGCGTTCGACGCCTTGAACGGCGACAGCGCCGCGCTGTGTCGGGTGCTCGCCCAGGCGGAGCGCGCTGCCCGGGCTCCCCTGCCGGTCCTCATCGTCGGCGAGCCCGGCGTCGGCAAGGAGCTCCTCGCCCGCGCAGTGCACGCGGCCAGCGGTCGATCCGGACCGCTCGTCTTCGTCGACGTCGGCAGCATCAGCCCCGAGCTGGTCGAGAGCGAGCTGTTCGGTCACGTGCGGGGAGCGTTCACCGGCGCCGAGCGCGATCGTGCGGGCGCCTTCCGCAGTGCCGACCGGGGAACCCTGGTCCTCGACGAGCTGGGCAACATGCCCCTCGCCGCCCAGGCACGCCTGCTCCGGGTGCTGCAGCAGGGCGAGGTCCGACCGGTGGGATCCGACCGGGTCGTGCGGGTGGACGTTCGCGTCCTGGCCGCGACCAACGCCGATCTCGACGCGATGGCACGCGCCGGCCGCTTCCGCGAGGACCTCCTCCGGCGTCTCGACGCGGTGACCCTGCACATGCCGCCCCTCCGCGAGCGCGGGCGCGACGTGCTGCACCTCGCCCGGACCTTCGCGGCCGAGGCGCTCGGACGGGAGGCGGACCCGGACTGGCTCTCCGACGAGGCCGCCAATCGGCTGCTCGAACACGGCTGGCCCGGCAACACCCGCGAGCTGCGCCACGTGGTGCTCCGCGCCGTGCTCGAGGCGGCCCCCGGCCCGGTCCGCCCCCGACACCTGTCCGGCCTGGATCCGGACGAACGGCGCGCCGGCCCCTGCCTGGTCGCGACCACGCGCTCCGAGCTCGACCACATCGGCCTGCCCCCCACCCTGCAGGCCCAGCTGACCGCGGTCGTGCTCGACGTGCCCTCCCTCCGCGACCGCGGGCGCGCCGCCATCCGAACCCGCGTGCTGCACGCCCTCGACGGGGTCCCGATCAGCCCCGATGCCCTCGATGCGCTGGTGTCCCTGCCCTGGCGCGGCGACCTGCCCGAGCTCGCTGCCGCCGTCCGCGTGCTCGTCGCCGAGCGCCGTCCCATCGACGCCGAGCGCCTGCGCGAGCGCCTGCCCCACCTGGCCTCCACCGACCCCCGTCCGATCGCCCTGGTGCTGCACCCGACCCGAGAACCCCACGGGGAGATCGCCGGCTTTCGCAGGATGGTGCGCGCCGATCGACTCGCGCTCGGCAGCGCGGCCATGGCCCGACCCGAGCGCGGCAGCGCTCTGCACACCACCCCCGTGACGCTTGCCTCCCTGCCCCCTGCCGCGGCCCCCGCCTGCGTCGTCGAGCGCGTGCACGACGGCCTTCGCGTGCGCCGGCCGGCCGACAGCGCCGTGCCCCTGACCCTGTTCGCCCTCGACGGCGGCGACGCCGCGCACGACCTGTCCCCCGGCGAGGCCACCGACGTGGGACCGGCGTTCGAGCTCGTCCTGCGACCCGGCGACCGCGCGACCCAGCTCTTCGCCTTCCTCGGTCACGACGCCATCGATCGCTTCGGCAGCCACGCCCTGTCCCGGGTCGGCTCCCCAGCTCCCGCGCCCCCGGAGTCCACGACCTCCCGACCTCGGGTCTGGCGCCTCGACCCCGCCGAGATCGCCCTGCTGAACCACGTCGTCACCAGCTTCCGCGGCGGCAGCTTCTCCGCCCACCTCACCCGCGGTCTCGGCGGCGATCCCCGACGCGGCCACCGCCTCCGCCGCTACGTGCTCGGCGTGCGCCCAACCCAGTACTGCGGCCGGATCTACGCCTACCCGCCGAACGGCCCGCTCAGGGAGGACCTGGCGGCGCGGATCGAGGCGGCCGCGGATCCGGAGGGGCTGCGGGCCCTGCTGCCGGTGGTGGTGCGGAGGCATGTGGGGGGGTGAGGGGTGCCCGGCGGGGCGCCACCGAGCTGCGGCGGATGGTGGCACACGAGGGCAGGTCCAGGCGAGCCGGGTGACGGAGTTCCATGGACCAACGAGCCCGTGCAGAACGCTACTACCGGACCTGCGAGGGGCGGTGGAAGGGGCCGTTCCGGGTGACGCGGGCGGAGCTGGGACCGGGCGTGAGGGACCTCGGGCTGGTGAGAGGAGCGCGGCGCGACCGGGTGGCGGCCGACCATGACGGGGCGGGTGCTCATCGAGGAGGGAGCCGAGAACGGCTACTATGAGCTGCACTTTGGCGGAGTCCCGGTCATGCAGCAGACGGCGCTGCAGGTCGAGGGACGCCGGGCCCAAGGAGCGAGCATCGCCCAGCGCGCCGCGGCTTTCGAGACGGTGATGGAGCTGCGCGCGGACCGGTGAAGGCCGGTGCTCACTTCCCCGGGTCGGACCAGAAGAGGACCACCTCGCCGTCCTCGTCCGCGCCGTGACCTGGATCAGCCGAGCTCGTCCCAGGCCGCATCGAAGTCGAGCATCTCCCGCCAGTCGGAATAGCCGGTGCGCCCCGTGATACCGAGGAAGACGCGATCGCCGACCACCCGCAGCTGCCGCTTGGTCGTGTTGAAGCCCTCGACCATGCGGATGCGACCGTTGCGCACGGCCACCAGTGCACCCTCGCCGTCTCCATCGAGGTAGGCGAAGCGCGGGTCGGGCATGCGCTTGACGAGCGCCGTGAAGATGGCGCGTCGATCGGCGATCACGAACGGCGTTCCGATAGCGCTCCCTGGCGGACGCGTGACGAGGGCCAGCTCATCTCCGAGGACCAGGAGCGCGCAGTCCGCCTGGATCATCAGGCTGTTGAAGCCGGCGCGCTCGTGCTCGAACACCCGCATCAGGGGGCCCCCCTCCGACGCGCCCTCGAACAGGGCCGGCTCGCCCCGCCGGGCCACCAGGAAGGACCCCCCGTCCGGGCGCGGGGACGGGCGCATCAGGAGCTCGTCGTGGTGCAGCTCGCGACGGGTGCCGTCCGCCTCGATGCAGATGAGCACCGAGGGTTTCGACGTGGTGAGGCCCAGGATGCGCCCCCCCACGCGCTCGCCCCGCACCCCCAGGCTCCTGAGGTTCTCACCCTTGGGGAGCTCGTTGCGCGAGATCTCCGGTCCGAGCTTCCATGTTCGACTCGGCAGGGGTTCGGGAGGCACCTCCGGCAGGCGCAGAAGCGTCTTCGGCGGGCGCTTGGCCGTGGAGGTGCGGCGCAGACGCACGAAGTCGTTCGCACCGTCTGCCGCGTACTCGACGTGGTAGGTACCGCGCTTGAGCGCCCCCTGGATGGCGCCGTCGTCCGCGTCGATGTCTTCGATCCGTGCCGCGCCCGGTGCCGCGGAGTCGAAGAGGTAGACGGGGCCCTTCACCGTCAGCTGCTTGGGGAAGAGGGTCCAGGCGTCGCTGCCCAGCGCTTCGATGCGCGCCCCTACCGCCTCGGGTGAGCCACCGTCGATGTCCGGTCCGCGCGCCACGATGCCGCCGGTCGAGGTGGGCACCCACACCGTCTCCAACTCGCCGTCGAGTGCCAGCGCCGTCGTGCCGTCCACGTCCACCCAGCCGAGCCCACCCCAGTCGGTCTGCACGAAGTCGCGAGGCTCGCAGGCGCGCTCGTAGTCGTCGGGGAAGCCGCGCCAGGCGGCGGCCACGGTGGCCGGGACGAGCAGGACGGGGCCCCCGCCGGAGCGGGTGGCGGGCAGGTCAGCGAGCGCGGTCTTGGGCATGGCAACTCCCCTCATGCAGCGGCGTACCCGGTGGGTAGCAGCGCGCCACCCGCTCCAGCCCCCGAACACGGCAGCGTGCGCCTCTTCCACCCCCCCGACAACACGAAACCCCGCCTTCCTTGCGGAAGACGGGGCCTCGGTGTCGTACCGGACTACCGGGTTCTACAGCTTCTGCGAGTAGAACTCGATGATTGCGTTCTCGTTGAGCTCGAAGGGCAGATCGTTGCGCTCGGGAGCGCTGATCAGCTTGCCGGTCTTCTTGGCCGGGTCGAACTCGATCCAGGACGGACGGGGCATGGCCGCAGTCACACCGAGGGTCTCCTCGATGAACTTCTTGGCGGCGCTGCGCTCACGCACGGAGATGACGTCACCGGGCTTCACCTGGAAGCTGGGACGGTCCACGCGGCGACCGTTGACCTCGATGTGGCCATGGACGACCAGCTGGCGGGCGGCCGGGATGGTGACGGCCATGCCCATGCGCCAGACGATGTTGTCCAGGCGGCTCTGGAGAAGGCGGAGCAGGTTGAGGCCGGAGGGCCCCTTCTGACGCGACGCCTCGATGACGTAGCGCTGGAACTGCTTCTCGAGGATTCCGAAGTGGAATCGTGCCTTCTGCTTCTCCTGCATACGGACCTTGAAGTCCGAGGGCTTGCGGCGGCGCTTCGCTCCGTGCTCACCAGGCGGGAAGGGACGCTCGAGCGTCGCCCGCGTGGTGATACCGGGAAGCACCGTGCCCACGGCCCGGCACTTCTTCAGCCGGGGTCCACGATAACGTGCCATGAAAGGCTCCTGTGGGGTGCGAAAGGGTTGAGGCGTGGGGGCTTGATCAGGATGATCGTGGGCCACGCCGCAGCGTGTGTGACCCCGCGAGACCGGCTGGTCCCGCGGTCACGAGATCACTTGATCTCGCGGTGCAGGGTCACGCGACGCAGGTAGGGGTTGTACTTCTTGAGCTCGAGTCGCTTGGGGGTGTTCTTCTTGTTCTTCTGGGTCGTGTACCGGGAGATCCCCGGAACCCCAGTCCCCTTCTGCTCGGTGCACTCGAGGATGATCGACTGCCGAGCGTCCTTCTTCTTCTTGGCCATCACGCGCCTCCTGGCGGCGGTCGGTACGACCCCGCGCGCTTATGCCACAGCCCCGTGGGAGTCAAGGGACTGCGGCAGGTGCAGACCGGATCCGGTCACTCCTGCAGGGGCGTGATCCAGCCTTGGGACCACAGGTCGGACCGGGTCTGGGTGAGATCCACCGACGGATCTACGAAGCGCTGCGCGGGCCGGCCGTTCAGGCTCGCCCACGAGTCGGCGTAGACGGCGACGTCGCGCCCCTCGGCGGCGTGCAGGTCGCGCAGGTGCAGGGCGTACTGGCGGATCATGTCGGGCTGGGTGCGCATCTGCTCGTGCTGGATCGGGGTCAGCTCGGAAGCGGGGGAGACCCGCCAGACCTTCCCGCTGCTCCGGTCCACCACCCGATAGTCGACCATGCCGGTCTTCTCGTTGAGCAGCACCCGCCAGGCGAAGCGGTGGCCGCGCTCGGTCCAGCTGACGTCGAGTCCGTAGAGCAGGAAGCGGGCCGGGAAGAGCGCGGTGACCGCGAGCACGACCAGCCAGACGGCGGTGCCGGGAAGGGGCAGCACGGCCCGGCGCAGGTCGGCTGCGGTGGGCAAGCGCAGGCCGAGGCGCTGGGGCCAGTCGGGCGCGAGCAGCAGGGTGGCGGACACGACCATGAGGAGGGGGAAGATGCCGATGGGGAACAGGGTACCGACTGCCACGTGAAAGCCGACGACCAGCACCACACCGAGGAGTCGGGTACGGGGCCACAGGAGCAGCAGCGGCACGAACAGGTCGTAGAGCATGCCACCCCAGCTCATGCCGATGGCGAGGGCATCGTGGGCGAGGAGCGGGCCGATGCCGGGCACGCCGCCCAGAGCCTGCAGCCAGGTGACCAGGGGCTCGCCGCGGAGGAGCCAGTCGGCGTTGATCTTGGCGAATCCGGCCCAGAAGTAGACCAGGGCGACCTGGGCCCGCAGCAGCTGCAGCACCCAGGAGGGTGCCGCCCCACCCAGGTGGATCCGGTGCAGGGGGCTCGCGAGCAGGACCACGCCGAGCACGGTGAAGAGCACGTAGTGGTTGAGGTAGAGGGACTTGTCGATGAGCTCGACGTAGACGAAGCAAGCGAGCCAGGCGACCAGCGCTGCGGGGCCGAGGAGCGCGTGCAGCAGGCGGTGGCGTCCAGGCACGAGGGCGCCCGCCGCGAACGCGAGTCCGGCGAGCGCCTGCACGATGAAGAGCCCGTACAGCACGGGAATCGACGGCTCGACCACGCCGGGCACCCACACGAAGTGCCAGACCGGTGCGGCGACGAGGGTCTCGATCCAGCCGAGCGCCATGAAGCGGACCGCGGCAAACGTGGCGATCAACCCGAACCCCAGCCGGAAGATGGCCAGGCTGGTCGCGTCGGTGTCGGACCCCAGCCAGCGCCGCAGGCGCTCCGGGAGGCTGGCGTCAGTCGCCATCGTTGTCGTTGAAGGTGATCGTCACCGACAGGTCCTGCGCCAGATCCACCTGGATGGACACCTGGAGCGCCTGCAGCGCGTCCTGGGCGGCGACGATGGCGCCCGGATCCTCGGTCACGGCGGACTCCAGCGGCTCGGGGATGGCGTCGAGCTTCGCCATGGCGTCGGCGAGCTGGTCGTCGATGCTCGCAGCCAGCGCCTCGCTCTGCACCAGGGAGCGGATCCCGGACTCGGGCGAGCCGTCGAGGCCCGTCCAGACCTGCTCGACGCCAGCAAGGGCGTGCTTCGCCGCCGCGAGACTCGCCCCGCTGTAGCGACGCTCGATGGTGTCGGGCTGCGGCTCGCCGCCAGACGCGTCGCCCACGGGCTTGCCGAGCTTCTCGACCCGGATGTTCTCGACGGTGAACGCGAGCCGGTTGGTCCACTCGTCCAGCGCCTGCTGGGGGAAGTCCCACGGTCCCTCGTCGGCGAGGCTCGGTGCACCCGCCCAGTCGACCCAGGGCGACTCCCACGCCGCGACCAGGGCGTCGGCGTTGGCGTGCAGGTCTCCGGTGACGCCCACCAGCGCCTCGCAGCGGCGGCCGGACAGGCTCGCCAGGGTGTCGTCCTCGGTGAGCGACGGACCCCACAGCAGGTACTCGACCACGGGGATGCCGCGCACGGCGGTGCCGCGGCTGGCGAAGCTCTCCACGGTGAGCGGCTCCTCCGACACCAGCAGGGTCTCGAGGTCCGCAGTCTTCACCGGCCAGTCGTCGATCTTGGGCCCGAGGCGCTCGGGGTACTCGACCACCGGGCCAAACTGGATGACCTCCGCCTGCTTCCAGGGGACGTCCGCGGCGAGGGCAGCGTCGCGGGCCGCGTCGAGCAGGGCCTGATCCGGGGCCGCGCACAGGGCCCCGACCGCGGTATCGAGGGCGTCCATGCGGGTCGCGAACTCCCGGTAGTGGGCGAGGGCGAAGTCGCTGGCCAGGTGCTTCACGGTGACCGCGCGCTGCTCGGTCTGGGACGGGCCGGAGTCACACCCACCGAGCGCCGTCACCAACGCGATCGTCAACGCACCGACGGCCTTCGCCCGACTCACAGGTCCTCCACGAACTTCACGACCGCCTCGCGATCCTCTTCATCCAACGCCCGGAATGCGTCCCGAGCGGCCTCCGCCTCGCCCCCGTGCCACAAGACCGCCTCGGCCACGCCGCGAGCCCGCCCATCGTGCAGCAGCCGGGTGTGGCCGTTGACCTCGTCCAGCATGCCGAGGCCCCACAGCGGCGGGGTGCGCCACTCCGTCCCGGATGCGTCCAGCACGGGGCGATCGTCGGCGAGCTCGGGACCCATGTCGTGCAGCAGCAGGTCGGTGTAGGGCCAGATCCGCTGGCCATTCAGCTCGGGCAGGGCGGCGTCGGCGGTGGTGTGGGACGGGGTGTGGCAGGCGGTGCAGCCGAGGTCTCCGAAGAGCGCCTTGCCCCTTCGGATCGTGCGATCGTCGGCGGCGCGGCGAGCGGGCACGGCGACCGTGCGGGCGTACAGCACCACCTTGTCGAAGATGGCGTCGCTCACCTCGGGATCGCCCCCGTCGGGCTCGCTGGTGCAGGCCCCCTGGGCGTCGGTGCAGTCGTCTGCACGGGCCAGGCGGCTGGTGAGGCCCATGTCGCCGGCGAAGGCGTTGGCGACCTGCTGGGCCACGTCGGGGGAGTCGCCCTTCCACCCCATGCGCCCGACCCGGCCGTCCGGGTGCCGCTGGATCCGCCCGGAGATCCCGTCTCCATCTGCGTCGTCGGGGTCGGCGAGGGCCTCGAGGTCCGCCTCGGGGATCGCCTCGAGCAGCCCCAGGCCGATCATCTGCGGCGCGTTGCGGGCGGAGATCTGCAGGTCATCGGGGAGCGGGCCGTACGCGGGGTCGTCGAGGGTGAAGACCGGACGGATCAGCGTGTAGGGCTCGCCGTCGGCAAAGGCGCCGGACGACTCCTCCCAGCGTACGGAGAGTCGGGCCTCGGCGGGCAGCCCCGGGTTGGCCTGGTCCTGGAGCTGGCCGCCGTAGACCGGGTCGGGCACGGGACCGTCGGGGCCAGGGACCGAGAGCCGGAGCAGCACACCGACGAAGGGCCCCTCGCCGCCCTCGGGGGGAGCCGCGCGTCCGTCGCGGAAGTGGCAGCCCGAGCACGACCGCGCGTTGAAGAGCGGGCCGAGCCCGTCGCGGGCGTCCGTGCTGGCCGGCGCCTCGACCCAGGCCTGATTGAAGAAGCTGTTGCCGCTGTAGAAGTCCTGCTCGTGCTCGGCGGTGAGGTTCCGAGCGGGCATGAGGAACGCGTTGCTGCCCAGCAGCACCGTGTTGGTGGTCTCCCCACCCGGGAGCCACTCGCCGTCTTCGAGCCCGTCGCCGCAGCCGACGAGGACAAGCAGGATCGGAAGCAGGGCCGACCGCATGGTCTCCTCCGCGAATCTGAAGCTGAATATCATATTCAGTGGCCCGCAGGGAGCCATGGATCCGCAGCGGGGTGCTGCCCCGGATCGCCGCCCTACTCGGGGCTCGGGACCGTGAACTCGAACAGCGCGAAGGCCTCGAACAGCAGGTCCTCCTGCTCTCGCAGGCTGATGATGAGGGCCTGCACGCGGGCGTTGCCCTCGGCCCCGGGCACGATCTCCTGGTCGAACGGGGTCTGAAGCGCTTCCGCCAGCGCCAGACTCTCGGCGATCTTCGCCGTGATCGCGTCGGCCAGCTCCGCGTCCTTCGCCGCGACGACCGCCTGGATCGACTCGCCGCTGACCGTGCTGCCGTCGGTCCGCACGTAGGTGCCCAGCCAGACGTTCTGCACGCCGCGCACGTCCTGGATCATGTCGCGGTGGGTGTTGTCGGAGAAGCAGCTGTGCTCGTCCTCCTGGGAGCCGCTGTCCAACGCGGCCTGCAGGCGCTCGCCGCCGGTCTCGAAGCCGGACAGGATGGCCATGCCGGTGAGGATTCGCTCCAGACCCAGCTCGGCGTCGGCCTCGAAGTCGGTGCGGTAGGCGGCGTCCGGGGTCCACTGGGCGTGCACCTGTTCGATGTGGCCGACCAGCAGGTCGCCGGCGACGGTCAGGTACTGCCCCCGTCGCTCCTGGTTGGCCGCGGTGCCCTGACCGTCGGTCACGTAGTCGGTGTAGGGGCGATCGCCGGGGCCGGTCGTGCTCTGATCCTGGCCCCAGAGCAGGAACTCGATCGCGTGGTAGCCCGTGGCGATGTTCTTCTCGCCGCCCTGCTCGTTGAGCCCCTCGAGCGTGGCCGCGTCGATGGTCTCGGAGCCGTTGATGATGCCCGCGTCCGGGTCGCCGTCGACGTAGTCGATGTAGTTCTCGTCCAGCGGCCAGGCGTTGATCAGCCCCTCGGGACCGTCCTCCGCGTTGTCGATCGGGCCGTCGTAGAAGCGGAACACCTCGGTCTGCAGGTAGGGCTCGCGGGAGTCGAGCCACGCGGTGCGCGCCGCAGCCAGGGTGGTGTCCGACGGATCGGCGACCAGGGCCTCGAGCGTGCCGTCGAGCGCCTGCGCGTCGGCGAGTGTGTCGGCGTAGGTCGCCTCCACGATGTCGGCGTAGTTCGCGACGGCGTCGCCGGTGTTGCCGGGCAGGCCTCCGCAGCCGGCGAGGACGAGGGGCAGGGCGAGCAGGCGGATCATCGGGGTCACTCCATTGGAAATGAAAATCAATTTCATTCTAGGGACACGGAGAGTGACGCGATCCGATGCTTGTTGCAAGCGGTTTTCAACACGGGCGGGGCCAACCGGTGGGCGATCGACTCTCTTTCTACGTTCTACCTACTGTTCGTCGCAGTCGACGCGGAAGCGATCATCCAGGTCCAGAGGCAGGATCAGCGCCCGACGGTTGCCAGCCACCGCGTCCGCACACACCTCGCTGGCGAGCTCCTCGGCCGCGGCGAGGGTGTCGGGGTCCGGGTACTCCGCCTGCCAGACCGGCTTGTCCGCGGCGACGAACACGTCCCACGCGTCACACTCGGTGAACGCAGCGCACTCCTCCACCACCGCGGCGTCGAACCAGGGCTCCAGCCCGGTCGTGGTCTCGGCGCCGTTCTTCTTCGCGATCCCCAGGCCCCGCTCGTGGGCGGCGTTCGCGAGCAGCTTCAGGTAGGCGACGCTGTCGTCGCGAGACAGGTCGAACCCGGTGTTGTTGTCGGACCCGTCGACATTGTCGGGCTCGACCAGATCGCAGCCGCGCCCCTTCGCGTGGTCGAGCCGCGCCTCCATGATCTCGAGGACCTCCGGGTGCCGCACGTCGAGCCAGCGCTCGCCCTCCCAGCCGTCCAGCTTGCGGCCGATGGCCTCTTCGGGAAAGTCGCCCGCGTCGTCGCGCCAGTCCTCGATCGAGCCGGCCGAGAAGTAGCAGACGACCAGGCGATCGGCGGCGTGCAGGGTCTCGATGGTGCTGTCGGGCACGTCGAAGAGGTCGATATCGTAGACGTCGACGTCGTAGTCGGTGTTGACCGGGTCCAGCAGCTGCCACTGCCAGGTCGCAGCCGCCGTCGGCGTCGCCCAGTCTCCCGTGTCCACGATGGGCACGTCGGTGTCGAGGGGCTCGGCACCGGGCTTGGTGCACGCGACGAGGAAGAACGCGAGGATCAGGCTGGTGCGCATGAACCCGGCGTATCTGGCGGCGCGGCAGCAGGCGATGACATGACGGTTGGCGTCCGACCCGCTCACAGCTCCCGGAATCGGATCTCCGGATACCCGCCGTCCCCGGCCTCGCTGTAGTAGCCGAGGATCTGCAAGGCCCAGACGTGCTGGGCGTCGCGCACGAACCAGGTACCCGCCTTGGGCGTCAGCACGTGGTTCTCGGGGTTGTAGTCGTACCAGCTCCCGAAGACGAGCTCGTCCTTGCCGTCGTCATCGGCGTCTGGCGCGTCGGTTGCCCAGCCGTCGGTGGGCGGGGCGCTGTCGAAGCTGGCGTCGGCGACGAAGACCGCTTCCACGTCGCCGTCGCCGGAGCTCCCCCCGTCGACGATCACCGTGTAGCGCTGAAAGCCGAGGGTCCAAGACGCTTCTCCGTCAGCCTCGCTCGACGTGGCGAGGTCGACCCGCACGAAGTCCTCGGCTCCGGTGGCATCGATGGTGGCGATGGTGACCCCGTCGCCGTCGGGACCCTCGAAGACGACGCGCGCGTCCGCGGGTTCGCCCGTGTCATCCGTGTCTGCGGTGTCCGTGGCATCGGTGTCGTCGGTGACGTCGGTCTGTGGGGCGAGATCCTCGACACAGGCGGTGGTGAGCAGGAGCAGCAGGACGGCGGCGCGGGTCATGGTCGTTCTCCGAGGTGGCCCAGGCGACCGGTCAGTCCGAGGAAGACGCGGCGTGGGCGGGATTGCACGAGGGTCTCGGGGTCCGCACCCACGTCGAGCAGGTTCTCGACCCCGAGGTTGACGGTGAAGCGGTCGGACGGCTCGACGACCCAGGTCGCGTCGAGCTGCAGGGTGGCGGGAACGTCGTAGGGGACGGTCTCGTCGCCGGTGGCGTCCAGGTAGGTGCGGGGGCCCAGCAGGCTCGCGCGGGCAGAGGCGCTGGAGCGGAGCGCGGGGAGCCGCAGGCGGGCGGAGCCGGTGAGCTGGTGGCGGGCGCGGCCAGAGAGGGGCAGTCCGAGGTCCCGGTCCAGCGTGTCGGTGAATCGGTAGGTGAGGAGGACCGCGCCGACGTCGTCGTCCTGCACGCCGGCCTCGAGCTCGCCGCCGGTGGTGCGCGCCCGGGCGACGTTGACGTAGGCGTAGCGCTGGGGCTCGCCGGGGCCGCCGGCGTCGATCAGATCGGCCTGGATGAGGTCGTAGAGCTCGTTGTGGAAGGCCCGCGCCGCGAGGGTCGTGCCCAGGGTCGGCCGGAGCTCGACGCCGCCCTGCAGGTTCCAGGAGGTCTCGGGGCGCAGGTCCTCGGTGCCGTCGACTCGGTAGCCCGAACCGGCATTCTCGAAGACGAGGAACATCTCGCGGAAGTCGGGGGCGCGGAAGCCACGGCCTCCGGACAGGCGGAGGAGCAGGTCTTCACGGGGCGCGAAGCGGATGGCGGCGCGGGGGGTGACGTAGCTGCCGAAGCGCGAGTCGAGATCGGCGCGGACGACACCCTCGACGGCCCAGACGTCGGTTCCGGTCGGGTCCCAGCGGTCCTGCAGGAAGGCGGCGACGCGCACCCGATCGACCGTCTTGGGCTGGAGTCGGTCGGCGGTGAGACGCTCGGCGAGGACCTCGCTGCCGACGACCACCACCTGGCGCTGCCCCACGACCGCCTGCAGGCTCGCCCTCCCCTGCCCCAGCACGTCCTCGGTGCGCTGGTAGGCGTCCTGGGTGTCGGAGCCGCGCTGGTCGACCCGATACTGGTCCGTCCAGCCCCGCGTGCCCACCTGCGCCCGAACACGGCTTCGATCGCCGATCTCCAGCTCGCTACCCAGGGAGGCGCCCCACTCGGTCGTGAGGTTCGTCCGGTCCAGCACCGCGCCCGTCGGCAGGCTGTCGACGCCCCACCGGCGGTAGGCCTGCCAGCGCGCCTCCGCGCTGATCGTGTGGTGCTCGCTCACGTCGAGGTCGGCGGTGCCGCTCACCCGCGCCTGGCGGTAGGCGTTGACCGTGGTCCCCGGGTCCTCCGGCGTCGGATCCGAGGCTTCCGCCGCACTGAATCCCGCCTGAACCCGCCCCCGGATCCGCGCGCTGCCGCCGGACAGGCTCGCCGTCGCGTCCACGGTGTCGGCGATCTCCCCGGGAACCGCGTCAGGTACCGACGCGTCGACCTCGCGCGTCGGCGAGGCAAACCGTCCGCTGAGCAGGCTGAGCTCCGCCTGGGGCCGCGCCTTCGCCCGCCGGGTGCGGATGTGGATGACCCCCGCCATGGCGTCCGAGCCGTACAGGGTGGCCGACGGTCCCTCGACAATCTCGATCTGCTCGACGTCGGAGACCGGGAGTCGGCGCAGGTCCACGACGCCATTCACCCGCCCGCCCACGCGCACGCCATCGACGAGGATCAGCGTGTGCTCGGGATCCATGCCCTGCAGGCGCACCCCCTCTCCACCGACGCCGTCGACGACCTGGACCCCGGGGGCGACCTCGAGGGCATCGGCCACGGTGAGCACGCCGTCGCGCCGGAGCCGCTCGCCGGAGATCACCCGGGTGCCCAGCACGGCCCGAGAGGCCTCCTCCTCCTGCCCGAGGCCCGTGACCACGATCACCTCGGACGAGTCCACAAGCTCGGGGCAGTCCTTTCCGGACTCGCAGACGGGTGGGGTGTCCTCGTCTGCGCGCGCACTACCGCCCACGAGCATGGACAGGAGGAGGAGGCCCATCAGTCGCGTTCCTCGTGGCGGTGGCGCTCCTGGAGGAGGTCCAGCAGGGCATGCCAGGAGTCGGCCTGGGAGCGGTCCTCGGTGCGCTTGCCGAAGAGCTGGACCAGGAGCGTGCCGTCCGTGGAGAAGACCTCCATGGACCAGACCAGGCCGCGATCCGTGGGCTTGCGCACGACCCAGGCGGCCGCGAGGCCTTCCAGGCGAACATGCAGGTTGAACGCCGGGTCCATGACGTTGAGCCAGCCCGCGGTCGGCAGGATGCGCCGCACTGCGCCGCTGAAGATCTGGATGGCGCCGGTGTTGCCGACGAAGACCATCAGCGGCTCGGCGTCGGCGGCCGCGTGGACCAGGAGGTCGGTCAGGGCGGCGGGGTCGACCGGCACGGCCCAGTCGGGACCGAGGAGGCGCAGGGCCTGCTCACGGCCGACGCCCAGCTCGCGGAGGAGCGGGTGCACCTGGTGGGTGTCGGTCATCGCGGCCCAGCGATCGCTCAGGGCGGCGGCGTCGATGGCGTCGTCGGCGGGATCTGCGGGGAGCTCGACCAGGGTCGGGTCGAGGCGTGGCGGGGGGGCGGGATCGGCGAGGCCCTCGGTGAGCGCGAACCAGGCGTCGAGGTCGGTGTCGGGACGGGAGTAGAGCTTGAGCACGGCGTCACCGGCGCCGTCGAAGACCTGGATCGACTGGAGCACGCCTCGCCGGGTCTCGACCGAGCAGGCGATGGCGGTCTTCCAGCGGGCGAGGATCAGCCGCTGGTCGATGATCTCGCCGTAGACACCCGCCATGTGCGGGGTGTAGGAGATCCGCTCGAAGGGGCCGGTGAGTTCGTGCACGACGTGCTCGTTGCGGACCAGCGCCATGACGGTGCCCAGGCTCGGCAGGCCGGCGAGCAGCGCCTCCCAGTCGGGGCGGAGCAGGAGCGCGTCGTCGTCGACCCGGGAGTAGAGCAGCTCGGCCTCGCTGACGCCGAGGGCGCGCGCCACATCGAGCGCGCGAGCGCCGGGGTGGTTTCTGAGGTGGTTCAGCCAGGACTGGCGGAGTGCGGTCACGAGAGCCTCCAGGCTCGGTCAGTGGGTGGCGAGTGCGGCAGCACCGGTGACGATGGGCACCGGGCCCCGCTCGGGGGTGTCGATCCAGGTCGCCTCGACGCCCCAGGCGCGGGCGATGGCGGCGGGGTGGAGCACGTCGATGGGAGCGCCGACGCCGGCGAGCTCCCCGCGGACGAGGAGCGCGACCCGATCGGCGAAGCTCGCGGCGAGCTGGAGATCATGGAGCACGATCAGGACGGCATCGCCGCGGTCGGCGACGCTCCGGGCGAGGGTCAGGGTCCGGTGCTGCCAGGCCAGATCGAGCGCGCTGGTGGGCTCGTCGAGGAGCAGGTAGCGGGCGCCGGGCTCGTCGCCGTCGAGCTGGGCCAGGGCGCGGGCGAGGCCGACGCGCTGCTGCTCCCCGCCGGAGAGGCGGGTCCACAGGTCGTCGGCGCGGTCGAGGAGCCCGACCTGAGCAAGGGCGCGGCGGACGGCGGCAGCGTCGACGTCGTTCCGGGTGCGGTGGGGATGGCGGCCCAGGCGCACGACCTCGCGCACGGTGAAGGTCGCGTCGAGGGTGGGGCGCTGGGGGAGCACGGCGCGTCGGCGGGCGAGGTCGAGGGGACGCCAGGAGGCGAGCGGCCGCATATCCAGGTTTGCACTGCCTTCTCGGGGGACGAGCTCGCCACTGAGGATGCGCAGCAGGGTGGACTTGCCGGCGCCGTTGGGTCCGACGAGGGCGAGCACCGAGCCGGGCCTGACATCGACGGAGACCCCGCGCAGGACGTGGCGTCCGCCGAGCCAGGCGTGCACGTGGGCGGCGGCGAGGCTCATGCGGACCTCCGGCGGCGGGCCAACAGCAGGCCCAGGAAGAAGGGCCCACCGAGCAGGGTGGTGAGCACGCCGATGGGCAGCTCCGCCGGGGCGACGACGGTGCGCGCGAGCACGTCGGCGAGGACCAGCAGGGCGGCGCCGAGCAGGGCGGACGCGGGCAGGAGCAGGCGGTGGCCAGGCCCGAGCGTGAGGCGGACCAGGTGAGGCACGACCAGGCCGACGAAGCCGATGGAGCCGGCGGCCGCGACGGACACGCCCACCAGCAGCGCTCCGATGCCGACGATGGCGCGGCGGGCGGCGTGCACGCGAACGCCCAGGTGGGCGGCCTCGGCGTCACCCAGGAGCAGGCAGTCGAGGGTCCGGGCGAGGCGCGGGGTGGCGGCGAGGCCGAGGACGAGGGCAGGCACGCTGGCGAACACGACCGGCCAGGTGGCGCCGCCAAGCCCACCCAGGGTCCAGAAGGTCATGTCGCGGAGCTGGGCATCGTCGGCGAGGAAGATGCACAGGCCGGTGATGGCGCCGGCAACCGCGTTGACGGCGATCCCGGCGAGCAGGAGCGTGGTCACGTCGAGCCGCCGGCCGCCGCCGAGCAGGACGACGATGCCGGTGGTGACGAGGCTGCCGATGAAGGCGGCGAGGGGGACGAAGTAGGGGCGGAACGGCGCCAGCCAGAGCACGGCCCCGCCGAGCACGACGCCGAGGGTGCCGGCCAGCACGATCGAGAGCGAGACCGAGGCGGCGGCGCCGAGGGTGATGCCGAGCAGGCCGGGATCCGCGAGGGGGTTGCGGAACATGCCCTGGAAGAGGGCGCCGGCGGTGGCCAGGGAGGCACCCACCGCGAGACCGAGCAGGGTCCTGGGGACGCGGATCTGCCAGATGACCGCGTCGAGGGTGGGATCGACGGGGATGGAGACGCCGGGCAGCAGGTGGGAGGCGAGCACGGCGAGGGCGTGGTCCGGCGCGATGGGCAGCGCACCGACGCCGAGTCCGAGCGACAGGGCGACGGCGACCAGCGCCGCGAGTGCCGCGAAGACCAGCGTCGGACGCAGGGAGATCCCGGTCGATAGCGTGGCGACGAGGGTGCTCACCGGTCGGCCGCGACCACGTCCGGGTGCAGCGCCTCGGCCAGCGCGCGGGCCGCCTGGCCGACCCGCGGACCGAAGCCGAGCAGGAGCAGATCGTCCACCGCCACCACCCTTCGGGCCCGACCGGCCGGGGTCGCGGCCACGCCGGGTGCAGCGAGCACGCCGTCGACCCCACCCATCGCCTCCAGGCCACCCGAGGTCAGCAGGATGACGTCCGGGGCCTGTCCCACCACCGCCTCGGACGTCAGAGGCGCGAACCCCGCGTGGTCAGGCGTCGCGAGCTGCCCACCCGCCGCCGCCACCAGGTCGGC
>CALATR010000819.1 GCA_937891875.1 uncultured Pseudomonadota bacterium
CGAGGGCCACCTGGCGCTCGCCGATCGCTACCGCGCGAGCGAGTCGACGATCCGGGAGGGCCTGGCCGAGCTCGAGCACGCGAAGCTGATCACCCGCGAGGTCCGCAAGGCGGTCGACGGCCGCGACATCGGGATCCGCGTCCGGCTCTACGACATCGCGCCCGGCGACGCGCCCGTGCCCAGGAAGGGCGGCCGGTGGCTGGGCGAGCTCGCGAAGCGGGTGGCCGCGGCCGTCGAGGAGCTCAAGCAGTCCGGGCTCAACCTGCGCGAGCTCGGCCTCGAGGTGACCTGGTCGGAGCTGAAGGGCGCCCGCTCGGCCGCCGCGGTGTGGCCGTTGGCCAAGCACCTCCGGCGCCTGGTCCGGCGCAAGAACGGCCGGGCCTACCCGGTCCGGACCCTCGCCCAGGCCTGCGGCCTCATGCTGCGGGACGGCCTGTGGCGACACCGAGACGAGGCCACGCGGGTGGTCGACGCCCGGCACATCGCGGCCGAGGAGCACGCGGACGCCGCCCGGGACTTCGGCCCGTCGCCCGACGTGCTCGCCGGCGTGATGGCCCACGTCCCGAGCCAGGGCCCTGCACCCCACCCGCCTCAGCATGGCGTGGGGGCCGCCCGCCTGTGGGCAGAGGCGCGCCGGGCGCTCCGCCTCGAGCATGGCGATGGGATCCAGCAGATGCTGGAGACGTGCACGGCGGAGCTCGACCGGAGTCCCAAGGACTCCCACGCAGACGATGGGCCGGTCCTGTGGGTCACCGCCCCGTCCTACCTGGTCGCGCAGGTCGTCGTCCTCGAGCACCTGGCGGCGCTGCGGGTGGCCACGGGATGCCGGATCGGGTTCCGCGGCAGCTTCCGGGCGCCGCCGCCGCAGTGGGCGATCGACCGGATGGGCTCCTCGAGGGGACCGCCGTAGCGTGAGCGCTCGGTGCAGCTCCGCCGCCGGCACGGACCGGGAAGGGAGCCTCGCACAGCCAGCACGCCCGCGAGGGTGAGGGCGGAGCTCCGCCTGCGCCGTGCTGCGATGCGTCCGGACGCGCTCGAGGCCGTGAAAATGGGTACTCGCGCCGTCGTCCCTGGTACCCGCCCGGACGGCCCGCCGCCGGCGGCGCGGGGCGTCTTCGATCAACGTGTTGCAACCTCGATGCTTGCCCCACGACACCTACCGGGACGTTCGGCAAGGGGGCGCCGTGGTGTTTAGCAGCGAGGTGCCGGATCACGGGAGTGAGGAGGTGCCGTGGTGCTGGAAGTGATCAGCCGTCCCCTGGGCTCAGCCCTCGGGATCAGCCGTCTCTCAGCGGAGGGCCCAGAGGGCCCTCGATCGACGGCCCCCCAGAGGGGGGCCCATCGCGCGCCCCGAAGGGCGCGCCCCCCAGCCAGCGGGGGGGTCGTGGCCAAAACCGAGGCTGTCGGCCAGCACCACGATCCGGGCGGGGCGCTCCGGAGCACCGCTGGCGATCGCCGGCGGTGCTCCGGACCGTCGCCGGCGACGCGACGTCGAGCCGTCGCGTCGAGCTCGAGGCGACGCGTCGCGTCCGGCCGCGCACGACGCGTCGGGCCTGCAGGTCGGCGACGCATGCGATCGCCCGCGGATCGGCCACAGGACCATGCGGGTCTACGCCAGCGATCGACGAGGTCGCGGATCACTACGGCCGACGTCGCCGACGGGTGGATCCAGGGCGGATCCACCACGAGCTCGAGCACCAGGTCGGCGAGGGAGGGGTCGGCTGCGGGCGGCGCGATCGCGTGCATGGCTACGGCGTAGCGGGTGATCCGCGCACCACCGGGTCACGTGCCGTCCGGATCGCCGGCGCCGCGTCATCGCCCGGCGACGGTGGGCGACCGCCGGCGACGGGTCGCGACCTACCGACGCCGAATGCCGCGGCTCACTCCCACATGGTCTGGCAGCTCGCGGGCCGCGCGTCCTCGGTGTCGCAGGTGGCGTCGCGCATGTCGTCGAGGCACTGGTTGTACTCGGCGCGACCCTTGAACCGGCCTTCCATGTCGGTCGTGCAGTCGAGCTCGTCACAGCAGCCGTCGACCACGCTGTCCACGCATTCGTCGCCGCGACCACAGGATGCGCACCAAGCCTCCGAGTAGTCGCGGCAGAACTCGCCGAAGTCCGCCGGCAGCGGCGTGCCGCACGCTCCGACCGCGATGAACAGCAACAGGACTCGCATGCTTCCCCCTTGGTTTTGCAGGGGAAGACGGTACCAGCGAGAGCTTCGGAGGAGACGATCCTGGCCGACACAGGTTGTGTCGGGCGGAGCCGATCAGCCTGCGGCCCAGGACCCGGTCGACGCGTCGTCGCCGGCGTCCGGACCAGGTGGGAGTGCGGCGGCTCGCGCGCGGGCGATCGCCGCGTCGAGCTCGCCGAGCAGCTCGGGCTGAACCGAGCGAGATCCGCGGGGTGCGCCGCGGGCGATCCACGGCAGGACGTCGAGCACCAGGTGCCAGAACGGCGCCTCCCCCGGATCGACCAGGTCGACGTGCGCGGAGGTGGTGCCGTCGGAGAAGAGCCGGACGTGCTCGCAGCGGCCGTCGGGTAGCCGCCGGCGGAAGTCGGCGACCTGGCCTCGAGGCCAGCCCTTGGCCTGGCGCCAGATCCCGCTCATGCCGCTGATCCCTCCGCCGCCTCGAGCTGGTCGCTCTCGGCCTGCTCGGTCAGACCCCACAGGGTCACCGTGCGAGCTCCGCGACCTCCGCCACGCCGGGCGCGCTCGGTGCGCTCGACGAGGCCCTGGTCCTCGAGCAGGTAGAGCTGGCACCGGACCGCGCCCTCGCTCTTGTCGGTGAGGATGGCGATCTCGGAGACCGGGTGCCACTTCAGGTCCTGAAGTACTTCGAGCACGGTCGGCGGAGCTGCCCGGACGCCGGCGCGGCTGGTCGCCCAGAACACCCGGGACCCGCGCTGGACCCGTCGGAGCTCGCCGCGGTCGTGCGCGCGCCGCAGCCGGGCGGCGACACGTTGGCGGGGCTCGTCGAGCTCGCGGGCGAGCACTGCGGCGCGGCAGGGCTCATGCTCGCTGACGAGCCGC
>CALATR010000820.1 GCA_937891875.1 uncultured Pseudomonadota bacterium
AGACCTACGAGGGCGTGAAGGCGGTCGCCGACAAGATCCCCGGCGCGCTCGCCCGCCGCACGGCCGAGGCCCACCGCGACGTGGTCACCCCCGGCCACACCCCAGCCACGCTGGAGCGTCCGGAGAAGCCGGGAATGCCGCTGGGGCTACCGCCGCTGTCGGCGGAGGACACGGCGCTGGTGCTCGGCTGGATCGAGCAGGGGATGCCGCGGGAGTAGTTGGTTTTTGGTTGTTGGTTGTTGGCCCCGGTGGCGGTGGCGGCGGGGCGTGCGTGTCGGTGCGAACGCTGCGGTTGGTGCGATGCGCGCGTCACGACGTTGGCGGTGGTGAATCAGGCGTCCGTCCCGCCGATCACCAACCACCAACCACCAACCACCAACAACCCGGATGGGGCCCTGGGGCCCCGCCCGCTAGTTCTTCGCGAACGTGATCGTATCCACCGGGGTCTTGCCCTTGCTGTCGCTCCAGCGCCACACCACGCTGGCGCCGCTGCCCTGGCCGCGCAGCTTGACGTAGGGGCCGTCCGCGCTCTTCTTGTCCTTGGCGATCCGGTCCTTCAGACCTGCCTTCTTGAGCGTCTTGTAGACCTCCTTCCACTTCATGCCCCAGGCGGTGCCCTTGGGGAGCTTGCCGTCGAAGCCCTTGCGGAGCACGACCTCGGTGGCCATGCCGCCGCTGCAGCGGACCTCGATGCCGTCGCCCTTGACCATGGTCGGCGCCTTGGGGTTGTTCGCGCGGAGGGTGCCCCAGACGGGGATGTTGTGCATGCCCTCGCACTTGCGGCCCAGCAGGCCGGACGGGCCCTGGTCGCGGAGCTGGTCGGCGACGCGGCCGTTCATCTCGGTCTTCATGCCGGGGGGAGCCGCCTCGGCGACGCTGACGGCGCCAAAGGTGGTGGCGAAGGCGAGCAGGAGCACGGGAACGGTCTTGCGCATGGATTCCTCCAGGGTGGGCTTGCTGAGTCGTCGGTAACCCCAACCCGCGAGCCAGGGGGGAGCGTTCCGCGGCTGGCGTTCAGCTCGCTTTCAGTCCCGCGCGCAGCTCGGCGATGGCCTGAGGCAGGCCCACCCACAGGGCGCGGGTGATCACCCAGTGGCCGATGCTCACCTCGTCGATGGGCAGGCCGCGCAGGCCGGCGAGGTTGTCCGCATCGAGATCGTGGCCGGCGTTGACCCCGAGACCCGCGCCGACCGCTGCATGCACGCACTGCGCGATCTTCTCGGTCTCACGCCCTTGATCCGGGGTTCCCCACGCCCAGGCGTAGGGCCCGGTGTACAGCTCGACCCGGTCGATCCCGGTCTCCGCGGCGAGCGCCATCTGGTCGGGCTCGCAGTCCATGAACATGGAGGTGCGCACGCCGGCACCCTTCAGCGTCGCGATGATCGGCACCAGCGCGTCGTGCTCGTGGGGGAGGTCCCAGCCGTGATCGCTGGTGACCTCGCCGGGCGTGACCGGAACGAGCGTGCACTGGGCAGGTCCGACCGACAGCACCAGGTCGATGAGGTCGGGGTGGGCCTCGCACTCGACGTTGAGCTCGACGCCGGGATGGTGGGCGCGCAGGTGGGCGGCGACCGCGGGCACGTCGGCGAAGCGAATGTGGCGCTGGTCGCGGCGGGGGTGCACGGTGATGCCGTCCGCGCCGGAGGCCAGACACAGGTCGACCGCGTCGAGCAGGTTGGGCACATCGCGGCCCCGGGAGTTGCGCAGGAGCGCAACCTTGTTCACGTTGACGGACAACGCGGTGGACATGGGCACCTCCGAGCGGGACCGTCCTCGTCGCCCGTTCCGCGGAGGTCCGCAAGGTCGGCGCAAACGGGCTCGACGCCGCCGGGCTCGGGGTGTAGCCTTCCCCCCGCCGGCCGCGTGATGTCGGCACTGGGGAGATGTCTTTGGGCACCGCGACCCGAACCCGCACGGTGGTCTTCACCGATCTGGCCAACTACACGGCCAAGGTCTCGCGGAGCGATCGGGAGGGCCTCCGTCGCATCCTGCAGGAGCACGAGGACCTGGTCCGGCCGATCGTGACCCGCTACGGCGGGCGGATCGTCAAGAACCTGGGCGATGCGTTCCTCATCCTGTTCACCGCCGCCACGGACGCGGTGCGGGCCTCGCTGGACGTGCAGCACAAGGTGACCGCGGACGGCGGCATGCCCCTGCGCCTGTCCCTGGCCACGGGCGACATCGAGGAGATCGACGGCGACGCGTTCGGTGAGGCGGTCAACCTGTCCGCGCGCATCAACTCCAAGGCACCCCCGGGGGAGATCTGGTTCTCCCAGGGCACCTGGATCTGCATGAACGCCGCCGAGATCCCCTGGGAGTCGGTCGGTCGGTTCCACCTCAAGGGCCTGCCCGGCGCCCAGGAGGTCTACCGCGCGGTCCCCAACCACAAGTGCTGGCTGCCCGAGCCGGTGAAGGTCGCGGCCCGCCAGGGCACCCTGGTGCGCATCGAGCGGGGCCAGACCCCAGGCACGCTCCCGCCGGACGCCGTCATTCTGTTCGAGGGATTCAACCCCGGGTCTGCGGCGCTCGAGGCCGCGGTCGACCGCCTGCCCGTGCTCAATCCGGCCAGCCTGTGGCTCGCCGCGTACAACATCTCCATGCAGGACCGCATCCAGTGGGGCGAGCTGGGGCGCGGCATCGTCATCGGCACGCCCGACGCCATCGAGCAGGCCCTGGTGGACACCCGCAAGGCCAGCCAGCGGAGCACGGGCTCGGACACCATCGTGCTCGACGTGGGGGGCTCGGCGGACCTGGAGCTGGTCATGGGCGGCCTCGCCCTGCCCGCCGTGCCGCTGTCGGACGTGGTCGCCTCCTACTTCTATGATCTCCTCCCCGACGGCCGCTGGGTCAACCGCAGCGATCGCGCGGTCCTGCGGGTGGAGGTCGACGCCTCGGGTGCGACCCTCGCCGCGATGGGCACCGGTGTTCAGGTCAACGGTCGCCCGCTGAACTCGGGCCAGTCGGTGCGCTTGCGGGACGGGGACCAGGTGGGCACCTCCCAGGGCACCCACCGCTTCCAGGCCTGCCCCAACGGCTCCTCCTACGCCGGTCTCGTGCTGGCCGACACCGAGATGCGCCTGGGGGTCAACTCCGGTCAGACCGCGGAGCTCGGGCGCGAGCCCAGCCACCCGGGCCTCGCCCTGCCCGATCGCCGCGGCCAGGACAACATCCGCTGGTGCTCTGGCCAGCGCGCGGCCCGCGCTCGCTCCGGGGGGTTCACCCTCGATCGCGCCCTCGCCGGTCGCCGTCAGGCCTCGGTCGCGCTCGACGGCGGCATGCTCACCGTCACCCCGCTCCACCCGCGCTGCCCGACCTGGATCCTGCGGGACAACGGCGTGCTCGAGCGGGCGGAGACCCCGCAGGAGCTGGGCTGGGACGAGCTGGTGGTCGCAGGCACCACGGTCGTCGCGCTGCGCAGCCCCGAGTGACTCCCGCGTAAAGGCGCCCCCGATGACGGACCTGAGCCTCTCCAGCTGGCGGGTATTCCTCGCCGTGCCCCGCGCCCAGCAGCCCGACGCCCTGCGGACCTGGCTGGACGCGCTGCCTCCGGAACAGCCGAAGGAAGCCTGGAACGCGGCGTTTGGCGAGGGTTCGCTCTTCGACGCCTGGACCCGCAGCTCGCTCGTGCAGGCGCTGCATGGGCAGAACGCGCGGGCGATCACGGCGCACCTGCAGGGACGGACCGGCTGGCGCGCCCTCGAGATCGGCGGAGGCGACGGGCGGCTGTGGACCCACGCGGACCTGGCCGGCCCAGGCACCCTCGTGGTCATCGATCCGGTGGCCGAGGCGGGGGAGCGCGTGCGGGCGCGGATCGCGGCGGCCGGCCTCACCGACGTGGCGGTCGAGTTCCTGTGCGCCCGGGTGGAGGACGTCCTGGACGAGCCCGTCTGGCACGATCTGGACGTGGTCGTGTGCAGCCTGACCCTGCACCACCTGGCCGGTGCCGACGCGGCCGAGCGGCTGGCCCACGGGCTGCTCGGACCGGGCAAGCTCGAGGTGCTGCGCACGGTGCACGATGCTCTCGCCGCCGACGGGCTGTTCCTGGTCAACGAGGCCGACATCCACTGCGACGTACAGATCCCCCCGGGCCCGCTCCTCGCCGAGCGCCTGCTCGACTCCTACGTGCGCCGCTGCGCCGGGAGCCTGCTGCACGACATCGCCACCCGCGCCGACGCCGACGACGACCTCCGGGCACGCTGGGCCAGCATCACCCGCCACTGGTGCCTGGAGCAGCTCGCCTACGCCGACGTGCCCCTCGCCGAGCGGGACGTGTACGAGCTCGACGTGACCCGCTGGCTGGCGCTCTTCGCCCGGGCCGGCCTGCAGGTCCACGACCACGCCTTCACCGACGCCTCGAACCTGTTCCACCGCTACGTGCTGGGACGGTCGTGAGTCCCTCGCCCGCGGTGCTGCGTGAGGCGACCGAGGCCGACGCCGAGGCGCTGGTCCGGATCGACAAGGCCTGTGTCGCGGACGGCCGCGGCATGGTCCGGGTGCCTGGCGAAGGTCCCGCCGACGCGGCTCGCTACGCCGCCCGCGCCGGGTTCGGCCAGCCCGGCCGCATCCGCTACGTCGCCGTGGTGGACGGTGTCGTCGTGGGGGAGTCCTCCGTGGTCACCACGCCCTGGGTCCAGATCGGCCACGTGGGCATGTTCGCCGTGCAGGTCCACCCGGACCACCAGGGGCTCGGGATCGGCCGCCAGCTGAGCGAGGCCGCCGTCGCCTGGGCCGAGCAGAACGGCGTGCTGCGGCTGCACCTGCTGGTCCGAGCCGACAACCGGCGCGCGGTGGCGCTCTACGAGGACCTGCGCTTCGCCATCGAGGCGACCCGCCGGGGCTTCCTGCGCCTGCCGGAGGGTGGATTCGCCGATGACTACGTCATGGTACGCTTCTTCGGCGAGCTCGCCGACTGAGCGACCACCCGCTCAGCGCAGGTCGTTGAGTTCCCGCTCCATGCGCGGGGTCATGTCCGGCGGCAGGGTGACGGACGGGTCGATCAGGTCGACGTTGGGCGCGTTGACCGGCGGCGGCAGGTCGTCGTACTCCTCCTCGTCGTCCATGGGCTCGTCGTCCATGTCGTCGTCGAGGGGCTCGTCGTCCATGTCGTCGTCGAGCGCTCCCCCGCGGTCGTTGGCAGCGCTGCGGTTGGTGCTCGGCGAGCGGGTGGCCGAGCCGGTGGCGGAGCCGCGATCGACCGGGGGCGGCACCTCGGTGCGGTTGCGCTCCATGCGGTCGCGGATGTCGCCGGGGTCGGGCAGGGTCGATCCACCGGTTCGGCTGCGGGGCTGGCTGTCGGGACGGACGCAGCTGCCGGACAGCCGGTCGACCGCACAGGCGATCCGGTAGTGGAACTTGCCGTCGTCCCAGCGCGCGGCCTGGAACGCCGACTCGAACATCGCGAGATCCCCGCCGAGGTCCGAGACGACCATGGTGCCGGACAGGCGGGTCCGGCCGAAGCGCTCGTTCAGGGTGGCGGACAGGTCGACGTCGATGGTGGCGAGGCTCGAGTGGATCGTGCCGCGGCGCAGCTCGGCCTGGCCGTTCTTTACGTCCATGACGAGCTCGATCTCGGAGACCTCGATGTCGTCGAGCTTGAAGTCGCCGCCGGAGATGGGGTCCGGCACGACCATGGAGAGCTTCAGGTCCTTGCCCGTGATCTTCATGCGCCCGTCGTGGTCATCGACCTTGTCGCCGATCTCAAGGTCGACCGAGAGGTCGAGCGCGCCGTCGCCGGACATCCTGGCGCCCAGCGGGGCGAGGATGGCGCTCAGGGCGGAGAGGGTGAGCTCGGGGGCCTCGGCGTCGACCGCAGTGAGCTTCGGCGGGTTCTGCGAGCGATCGAGCTCGGCGTCCACGGTGATCGGGCTGCCGCCCAGGTTGATCACCGCGTGCACGGGCAGGCCACCGCCGATCAGCGAGCCGACCGCGGTGCGGGCGCTGACGTCATCGGCCAGCAGCACCGGCTGGCCCTTGCCGGCCTCGTCGACCGACATGAGCACGACGTCGTGCAGGGTGACTCCAGCCCACCACGGCGAAGCCGAGCTGGCCTTCAGCGCGTAGCTGCCGTTGCTGGCCTTCTGGACCTCGAACGCGGCCCGGTCCACGACCGCCTGGCTGGGGAAGGTGAGGTACCAGGTGACGAAGAAGATGATCACGCACCAGACGAGGCCGACGGCGATCCCTGCGATCCACTTCAGCATGGGGTCACTCCTTCTTCACCAGCTCGTAGGCGATGAGGTCGATGGTCGCGTTCAAGGTACGCTCGCCGCGCACGAAGGCGCTCTTGTACTCGATGGTCTCGGCGGACATGAAGCCGGCGGTCTCGATGTCGTGGACCAGCTGCATCGTGCCCTGGATGGGGGCCCTCGACAGGGTGACCCGGTAGCGGGTCTCCTTGAGGTTGCCGCGGGTCTCGGCGCCGAGCTTCTCGATGCCGCGCAGCATCTCGCGCACGCCGATCTGGGTCGCCGCCTGCTCGATGGTGGTCGACGGGTTCTGGGTGCCCTTGCCCAGCCGGGTCTCGGCGCGCTGGATGAGCTCCTCGGCCTGACGGTACTGGACCTGCTTGAGCTGCACGAGCTTGAGCATCTTCTGCTCGGTCTGCAGCGCCTCGGCCTGGGTGGCGAGGCTCGAGCTGGTCCACCACCACAGACCGCCCATCCAGGTGATG
>CALATR010000821.1 GCA_937891875.1 uncultured Pseudomonadota bacterium
TCCAGTCTTCGCCGGCACCCAGGGCGGCGGGGAGAGGGTCGGCGCTGACGGTCCATCCGTCGGGCAACTCGAGCCGCAGGTCGGTGAGCTCGAGGGCGTGCTCGCCGCGGAAGTCGAGTGCGGTGTCCAGGCGCATGGCGCACCCGCGCGGCAGCTGGAGCCGGCTGGGCGTGAGGAGCGGCCGGAGTCGGCTGAGACCAGCAGCCAGGCGCACCCGGACGATGGGCTGGTCCTGCTCCTCGAACCAGACGTCCACGGTGGTCCTGCCGAGGGGCTCTACCACGGTAGGAACCACCTCCACCTCGGTCGAGGCGCCGGCGGGGATCCGCAAGGTGCTCGGACGCAGCACCACGGCGCGCCTGCCGGCCACCAGCTCGGAGGTGAGCGTGCCGTCCACCGCGTGGCTGCAGGTGTTCCGCAGCGTGAGCGGCACGGTCAGCACCCCCCCGGCCTCCAGCGGCACCGCCCCCAGGTCCAGCTCGGGGGTATCGGCAACCACGCAGTCGTAGGCGACCCCGTCTGCCAGGTCAGCCGGTGGGAGCGCCTCCCAGCCCGCTCCTCCGCATCCCAGCCCCACCAGGACCACTGCGACCCGCATCCGCCCTCCCGTGCATCAAGGTGCCCGGAAACTGGGGAACGTTCAAGGGCCTGAGCAGGAGACCCCGCCGGGCCGAAGCCGGGCGGGGTCTGCGAGAGCGTGCTTGGGAGGCCTAGAAGCCCATGCCGCCCATGCCGCCCATGCCACCCATGCCGCCCATGTCCCCACCGCCGCCACCGGCGGGCTTCTTCTCGGGGATCTCGGCGACCATGCACTCGGTGGTCAGCAGGAGCGACGCCACGGAGGCGGCGTTCTGCAGGGCGGAGCGGGTGACCTTGGTCGGGTCGATGACGCCCATGGCCAGCATGTCGCCGTACTCGCCGACGCGCGCGTTGTAGCCGAACGCACCGTCACCGTGGAGGACCTTCTCGATGACGACCGCGGGCTCCATGCCGGCGTTGCCGACGATCATGCGCAGCGGCTCCTGGATGGCGCGCTTGATGATGTCGACGCCGAACTGCTGGGCCGCCGGGAGCTCCAGCTCGCCGAGCTTGCGGGACGCGCGGAGCAGGGCCACGCCGCCGCCCGGGAGCACGCCCTCCTCGACCGCCGCCTTGGTGGCGTGCAGCGCGTCCTCGACGCGGGCCTTCTTCTCCTTCATCTCGACCTCGGTGGCCGCGCCGACCTTCACGACGGCGACACCACCGGCGAGCTTGGCCAGGCGCTCCTGGAGCTTCTCGCGGTCGTAGTCGGAGGTGGTCTCCGCGATCTGACGCTGGATCTGCTTGACCCGGGCCTCGATGGCATCCTCGGCGCCGGCGCCGTCGATGATCGTGGTGTGGTCCTTGGAGATGACGACGCGCTTGGCCTGACCGAGATCGGCCAGGGTGACGCCGTCCAGCTTGATGCCCAGCTCCTCGGCGATCATGTTGCCGCCGGTCAGGGTCGCGAGGTCGCCCAGCATGGCCTTGCGGCGGTCACCGAAGCCCGGCGCCTTGACCGCAGCCACCTGCAGGGTGTTGCGCAGGCGGTTCACGACGAGCGCGGCCAGGGCCTCGCCCTCCACGTCCTCGGCGATGATGAGGATGGGCTTGCCGACCTTGACGACCTCCTCGAGCACCTTGAGCAGGTCCCGCATGTTGGAGATCTTCTTCTCGTGGACGAGGATGTAGGGATCCTCGAGCACGCACTCCATGCGGTCGCTGTCGGTGATGAAGTACGGCGAGAGGTAGCCGCGGTCGAACTGCATGCCCTCGACCACGTCCAGCACGGTGTCGAGACCCTTGTTCTCCTCGACCGTGATCACGCCCTCCTTGCCGACCTTGTCCATCGCCTCGGCGATCTTCTTGCCGATGTCGGTGTCGCCATTGGCGGAGATGGTCGCGACCTGGGCGATCTCGTTGCTGTCCTGGACCTCGCGGGAGAGCTCGCGGAGCTCGCCGACGATGGAGCCAACGGCGGCGTCGATGCCCCGCTTGAGGTCCATCGGGTTGTGGCCGGCGGCCACGAGCTTGGAGCCGGCGTGGAAGATCGCCTGGGCGAGCACCGTCGCGGTCGTGGTGCCGTCACCGGCCACGTCGCTGGTCTTGGAGGCGACCTCCTTGACCATCTGGGCGCCCATGTTCTCGAACTTGTCGTCGAGCTCGATCTCCTTGGCGACGGTGACGCCGTCCTTGGTCACGACGGGCGCGCCCCAGGACTTCTCGATGACCACGTTCCGGCCACGGGGGCCGAGGGTCACCTTGACCGCGTTCGCCAGGGTGTCGACCCCGGCCAGGATCTTGTTCTTGGCTTCGACGTCGAAGATGATGTCCTTGGCAGCCATGTCTTCTCCAGATTCACGCACGCGCGCTCACGGCACGCGTGCTCGGAAGGGGGATGTGGGGAGGACGCGACCCGCGGGCGCGCCTCGGGGGTGGCCCGCGGTGACCGACCGACCCGGCGGGCCGGCGGTCGGGTCGTTCCTGCTAGCTCTGCACGATGCCGAAGATCTCGCTCTCCTTGAGGATGAGGCGATCTTCACCATCGACCTTGATCTCGTTCCCGGCGTACTTGCCGAAGAGGACGCGATCGCCCTCCTTCACGACGAGCGCGCGGACCTCGCCCTTGTCGTTGACCCGTCCCTGACCGACGGCCAGGACGATGCCCTCGCTGGGCTTCTCCTTCGCCGACTCGGGAAGGAACAGCCCACCCTTGGACTTGGTCTCCTCCTCGACGCGCTTGACGAGGACACGGTCGTACAACGGCCGGACTTGCATTGGACCATCCTTCTTGCAGGTTGTCCCGCACCGCGTCTACGGTGTGGGTGTGTGGAACCTCACGGTGATTCCGAGTGGGGGCACGAAGCACCCCGACCTCCGGGACGCGGTTCGTAGGCACCGGTCACGACCCGTCAAGCGCGGGGGTCACGTTTCGTCCCGTGACGTGAACGCACACAAGAGAAGTCGAAGTTGGACGCGTCGATCCGATGGGCTGTGCATGCAGTCCACGGCGGCGACAGTCGAGGTGTGCACATGAACGAGAACCTGACCGCAGCAGACAACCTGTTCGACTACTTCCACGGCAAGGTCACGGACGCCCACGCCAGCGCCTCGCTGGACCTGTCCGACGACACCGTGCTGTACATCTCCCGCCTGCTGACCGAGCAGGCGCGCACGGATCGGCCCACCCTGCCGGAGCAGACCCTGGCGGAGCTGTTCGGTCGGGCCGCGCATGCCGCCCCGTCCGAGCAGATCGCCGCCTACCGCGAGCTCGGCGACCGCAGCCTCTACCTGCTGGGCTGCTTCGGCGAGAGCCTCGAGGGCACCCTGGTCGGCCCCTCCTACTACAAGGACATGGGGGCCGCGGCCTACTGGCGAGCCGACCGCGCGCTGAAGCGCTGGTTCACCGATGCCTTCGGGCCGGTCTTCCGCGAGCTCGCCCTGTGCTTCGAGGACTGCGTCGAGCTGCTCGATCTCGTTCGATCCCAGCACGACGAGGATCACCCGGACACCCTGCTGCGGCTCTTCGCCCGCTGGCGGGAGACCGGTTCGCCCGAGCTGGCCCGCAGGCTTCGCGCCCACGGCGTCATCGTCGACGATCTGCGCCCAGCCTGATCCGACAGCAACGAGACCAGCGGTGACCTTGACGGGGACCGCCGCCCCCCTTAACGGCTGCGGGTTCAAGAGGTGGTGCATGGCACGAATCACGGTGGAAGACTGTCTCGAGGTCGTCCCCAACCGCTTCTCGCTGGTCCTCGTGGCCGCAGAGCGGACGAAGCAGCTTCTGAAGGGCGCCCAGCCCCTGATCGAGCGTCCCGACGACAACAAGGAGGTCGTCATGGCCCTCCGCGAGGTCGCGGCCAACGCGTTCGAGATCGACGACTCCGCGGTCATGGCCGAGGATCGCTGGATGCCGGAGCACCGCCGCACCTCCAATGACGTCGTCGACGATGACTTCGACGACGAGCTTCCGCCGGAAGCCTGAGGGAGACCGACATGATCCGCAAGGAATTCGACACCCGCGTCGTCAACTTCCACCTCCGCACCGGCAACGTCACGCCCGAGGAGTTCCAGGCCCACCTGGACGCCCTCCCGGACGACGCCAAGGAGGCGGTCGAGGTCCAGGTGAAGTTCGAGAACACCTGGGAGCGCCGTCAGGACGAGGACGAGGACTGAGCCCTCCCCGGCGGAGGCCGACGCCGCCCGTCCGCGCGTGAGCGGAGGGTGACCGGCCCCCGCAACCGGACCGTGCGGGTGGCTCCCACGACTGGACCAGCGGGCTAAGCCCCTGGGGTGACACCCCGGAGGCTGCATGACCAAGAGCCCGACGTCCCAAGCCGCGCGCACCGTGCACGCCCCTCGTGGCACCGAGCTCCACTGCAAGGGCTGGGTGCAGGAGGCCGCGTGGCGCATGATCCAGCACAACCTGGATCCCGACGTCGCCGAGCGCCCCGAGGACCTCGTCGTGTACGGCGGAACCGGCAAGGCCGCCCGCGACTGGGAGAGCTTCGACCGCATCCTCGCCACCCTGCAGACGCTGGGTGACGACGAGACGCTCCTGGTCCAGTCGGGCAAGCCGGTCGCGGTGTTCCGCTCGCACCCGGACGCCCCCCGCGTCCTGATCGCGAACTCGAACCTGGTCGGCAAGTGGGCCACCTGGGACCACTTCCACGACCTCGAGAAGCGCGGCCTCATCATGTACGGCCAGATGACCGCGGGCTCGTGGATCTACATCGGCACCCAGGGGATCCTGCAGGGCACGTACGAGACCTTCGTCGCCGCGGGCCGCACCCACTTCGGCAGCTCGGATCTGTCCGGCCGGGTCGTGCTCACCGGCGGCCTCGGCGGCATGGGTGGCGCCCAGCCCCTGGCGGCGTCCATGGCCGGCGCTGTGTCCCTCAACATCGAGGTCGATCCCCACCGGGTCCAGCGCCGCCTGGAGACCCGCTACCTGGACGAGGTCGCCACCGACGTGGACGACGCCCTGGCCCGGGTCGCGAAGTACAAGACCTCCGGTGAGGGCAAGTCCATCGCGCTGGTCGGCAACTGCGCGGACGTACTTCCCGAGCTCCTCGACCGGGGGTTCGCCCCCGACCTCGTGACCGACCAGACCTCGGCCCACGATCCACTCGAAGGCTACGTTCCAGGCGGCATGTCCCTCGAAGAGGCCGAGGCGCTGCGGGCGTCGGATCCCGCCGCCTACACCAAGGCCAGCTACGCGAGCATGCGGACCCACGTCGAGGCGATGGTGGCCTTCGGCGAGCGCGGCGCCCACGTGTTCGACTACGGCAACAACCTCCGCGCGGGCGCGTGCGAGGCCGGCTACCCCGATCCCTACCCCTTCCCCGGCTTCGTCCCGGCCTACATCCGGCCGCTCTTCTGCGAGGGCAAGGGGCCCTTCCGCTGGGTCGCACTGTCCGGGGATCCCGAGGACATCTACGAGACCGACCGCGCCCTGAAGGAGCTCTTCCCCGAGGACGAGGCGCTCATGCGCTGGCTCGACCTCGCCCAGGAGCGGGTGCAGTTCCAGGGCCTGCCCTCGCGGATCTGCTGGCTCGGCTACGGCGAGCGCGAGAAGGCCGGCCTGCTCTTCAACGAGCTGGTGCGGACCGGTCGGGTGAAGGCGCCGATCGTCATCGGCCGCGACCACCTGGACTGCGGCTCGGTCGCCTCCCCCAACCGGGAGACGGAGGCGATGAAGGACGGCAGTGACGCGATCGCCGACTGGCCGATCCTCAACGCGATGATCAACGCGGTCAACGGCGCCAGCTGGGTCAGCTTCCACCACGGGGGCGGCGTGGGCATGGGCTACTCGCTGCACGCGGGCATGGTGATTGTCGCAGATGGAACGGAAGAAGCGGCCGCGCGGCTGTCGCGGGTCCTGACCAGCGATCCAGGCATGGGCGTCGTCCGCCACGTGGACGCCGGGTACGACAAGGCGCTGGAGACGGCCCGTGAGCGCGGGGTGCAGATCCCCGGAGTGACGCGGTAGGTCCTCGTTCTTGGTTGTTGGTTCTTGGTTCTTGGTCCGCTGGCGCAGCGATGAGGTCCCGCGCGGGACGAACCCAACAACCAACCACCAACAACCAACCACCCTCTCCAAACGTCTCCCCACGTCACTGCCTGTCTCGACTCGGAAGGCCCCCGAAGGTGCGGGCCTTGTGCCTCGTCGATGGGGTGTTCGGTGGATGCCCCGCCGGCGCCCGACCAACGGGGAGGAGAGATGGGGAACCTGCAGTTGCTTCCGGCAAGCCGTGGCGTGCCCGAGGACGACGTCATCAAGCAGATCGCCCAGCGCGATCGGCGCCTCGCGATGGACTACGTCGTCCGGCGCTACGGCGACCGCATCCTCAAGCACGCCGCCTACATCCTGAAGTCCGTCGATGACGCCGTCGACGTGACCCAGGAGGTGTTCATCAAGGCCATGCGCGAAGACCGCTTCTTCGACGAAGGCTTCAAGATGAAGGCGTGGCTCTTCCGGGTCACCTCCA
>CALATR010000822.1 GCA_937891875.1 uncultured Pseudomonadota bacterium
CGGTCGCGCGCCTGTCCCGCTACCTGGAGATCCCGGCGATCTCGTGCGAGCCCGAGCATGCGGGCGACGTGCACGCGCTGGCCGGCCTCATCGCCGAGGACCTGCGCGCCCTCGGCCTCGCCGACGCCCGGGTCCTCGAGCTCGACGATGCCCTTCCCAGCGTGGCCGCCTCCTGGATGGGTGCGGGCGAGCAGGCGCCGACCGTGCTCATCTACGGACACCTCGACCTGCAGCCGGTCATGCGCGAGAACTGGCACACCGAGCCCCACGAGGCCGTGCAGCAGGGCGATCGCCTCTACGCCCGGGGCAGCGCCGACGACATGGGGGGCTGGGTCAGCCACATGGCGGCGCTGCGGGCCTGGTTCGATGAAAATGAAGGTCCGCCGTGCAACATTCGGCTGTTCATCGAGGGTGAGGAGGAGATCGGCTCGCCCAACCTGGAGCGCTTCATGGACGCGTTCCCCGAGGCCTTCGAGGCCGACGTCATGGTGCTCACCGACTGCGAGAACCCGTCGGTCGACGTGCCCGGCCTGACCGTGTCCCTGCGCGGCCTGCTCGAGATCGAGCTCACCTGCCAGGCGTCGGAGGCGGACGTGCACAGCGGCCTGTGGGGCAACATGGTGCCCGACCCCTGCATCGCCCTGGTCCAGCTCGTCAATCGCCTCGTGGACGCGGACGGGCGCATGACCGTCGGCCGGGTCGAGCTCACCGACGAGGAGCGCGCGGCCTACGCCGACGTACCCCTGGACGAGGACGTCATCCGCGAGGGGGCCCACCTGCGCGAGGGCGTCGACCCCCTGCCGCGCCGCGGGCGCACCCCCGCCGAGTGGATGTGGCGCCAGCCCGCGGTGACGATCGTGTCCACCACGCTGCCTTCGCCGAGCCAGAAGAAGAACGCCATCCGCAAGCAGGCCAGCGCCATCCTGTCGGTGCGGGTGCCGCCGGGCATGGCGTCGGCAGACCTCTACGCCGAGATCGAGCAGGTGCTGTCCGCCGAGCCTCCCGGCGGGGTCGCGGTCTCCCTGCGCCTGCTCCCCGGACCGGGGGAGGGCTGGCTGTACACCCCGCGAGGTCCGGCGTTTCCCGCTGCGGATCGGGCGTACGAAAAGGCCTGGGGCCACGCGCTCGTGCCGGTCGGCGTGGGCGGCTCCATCCCCTTCGTCGCGCTCTTCGGGCGCCGCTTCGGCGATCTGCCGCTGATCCTCAACGGGGTGATGGACCCGCTCACGACCGCCCACGGACCGAACGAGTCCATGCACCTGGGCATCTTCCGCAAGGCGATCGCTGCCAACGTGCACCTCTACGACGAGCTGGCCCGCGCCCTCGCCCCCCAGGCGCCGACCGCGTAGCCGAGCCCACAGCCACCCTCTGTGCAACGGTCTGTTCCTGTCACGGGCGGTGGTGTGGTGCTGGTCGGAGTTAGCTGCCCGCCATGCGATGCATCGTGCTGACAGCCTGGCTCGCGGCCTGCGCAAGCGCCGCTCCCGAGGCCGGTTCTCCCCAGTCCCGCCCCGCCCTCGTGCAGGTCGCCGAGGCCGAGGCCGGCTCCCTGGCCGACCGCTGGACCATCCCTGGGGACGTGCGCGCCCTCGAGCAGGCGGAGCTCGCCGCGGGCGCCGCCGGTCCGGTCGTCGAGCTCGCCGTACGCGAGGGAGATCGGGTCGACGCCGGCGCGGTCCTGCTGCGGGTGGAC
>CALATR010000823.1 GCA_937891875.1 uncultured Pseudomonadota bacterium
CCCACGGACGCCTCCCATCTGCTACAAGCGCCCCTCCGACCGAGGCTCCCATGACCTGGACCCGCCGCGACCTCCTCCGCGCCGCCGGCGCCGTCGCCGCCCTCGCTGCCCTGCCGGCGTGCTCGACCGTCGATCCCGGCCCCGACTACGTCTACGACGGGCCTGCCGCCGACCGCGAGCGCTTCACCCACGGGGTCGCCTCGGGCGATCCGCTCGCGGACAGCGTCATCCTGTGGACCCGGGTCGACCTCGGCGAGCTCGACAGCCTCGAGGTCTACGTCGAGGTGCACACCACCGAGGCCCTGGACGACCGGGTGGCGGCGCGCTTCGTCGACGCGTTGGCCGACCGGGACGGGTGCGTCAAGATCGACCTGGAAGGCCTGAAGTCGGGCGAGACCTACTACTACCGCTTCCGCTGCCAGGACCAGGTCTCGGTCACGGGCCGCACCCGCACGGCACCCGAGAAGGGGCGGGACGCCCTGCGCATGGGTGTCGCCAGCTGCTCGCGCTGGGTCGACCGCTGGTTCCACCTCTACCGCTTCCTCGCCGAGCAGGACCTGCACGTGATCGCCCACCTCGGCGACTACATCTACGAGAGCGGCGGCGGCAGCGGCGTGCGCGCCCACGACCCGCCCTACGAGATCATCACCCTGGACGACTATCGCCGTCGCTACCGGCAGTATCGCTCGGATCCCGACCTGCAGGAGTGCCACCGGGTGCACCCGTGGATCATCACCTGGGACGACCACGAGACCGCGAACGACGCGTGGATGGACGGCGCCCAGAACCACCAGCCCGAGGACGGGCCGTGGGACGCCCGGTCGGCGGCGGCACGGCAGGCCTGGTTCGAGTGGCTGCCGGTGCGGGAAGGGCCCGAGGGCAACATCCACCGCCGGCTCGGCTGGGGCGGCCTCGCGACGATCTTCGTGCTGGACACGCGGATCACCGGGAGGGAGGAGCAGACCCGCAACGTGGACGTGGTCAACGAGGAGGACCGGCAGCTCCTCGGAGAGGCCCAGGAGGCCTGGCTGCTGGACGGGCTCGCGCACGTCGAGACCGACTGGGTGCTGATCCTCCAGCAGGTGGTCATGGCGCCGTGGGGACCGGACGGCACGCGGCCGTTCAACGGCGACGCCTGGGACGGCTACCCGGCGGCGCGGCGGCGGGTCCTCGAGGCCTGCGCTGACGTGGACGGCGTCATCGTGCTCACGGGCGACGTGCACTCCAGCTGGGCGGCAGACCTGCCGCTGGACGCCACCACCTACGAGACCGAGGGCGCGGTCGCGGTCGAGGCCGTCACCCCGGGGATCACCAGCCCGGGCCTGGACGTGGGCGGGGCGCTGGACCTGCTGGTCCGGGCCAACCCCCACATCAAGTACGCCGACAGCACCCGCCAGGGCTGTGTCGTGCTGGAGGTGGGCGCGGACGAGGCGACCGCGACCTGGTGGCACCTGCCCGAGGATGCGGTCTTCTCGCCGGACTACGTCGATCCGGAGGTGGCGCGGGCGCTGAAGGTGGTGCGGGGCACGCCCGCGTGGGTCGAAGCGGATTAGTCGCGACTAAGTCGGTTCGCTCCGGCCTCCTGGGTACCTTCGACCCTGAAGGACGGAGGCGGCCCATGGTGGCTCGATGGTGGATGGCGGCGCTCGCGCTGGCGCTGGTGGGCTGTTCGGAGACCGGCCTGCGCAGCTGGGACGGGCTGGACAGCGACGCGCCCCAGGTGCGGGAGCCGCGCGAGCCGTCGATCTGGGACGACCTCGACCCCGGCAGCGTGCCCGACCTCACCTTCGCCGTGCTCTGGCACGACGTGACCGGCGTGGTCGCCCACGACGAGTCCGACGGCAGGTACCCGTGCACTCCGGGCTCCCGCGCGCTGCGTGACGTGTTCGGTGACCCGCAGGTCTCCCTGATGGACACCCGCGGCCAGCTCATCGCCGACGTCGAGCTGCCCGAGCCGATCAGCTTCTTCCGGGCCTTCCTGGTCCCAGACGGCCCCGAGTCCTTCCTGGTGGAGGCGAGCACCCTCGACGGGTCCGGCGAGAGCCAGGAGCGCGTCACCTGGCGGGTGGATGCCCGCACGCTTCAGGTCGAGGAGCTGCTTCGCCACCCGTTCCCAGCGCGCCACACCTACGACTCGGTCCAGCTGCGGGGCGAGACCGTGGCCCTGCCCGACTGGACGGCCTGGGCGCTGCCCGCGGTGATCGATGACCGCATCTTCCTGGCCCTGGACCCCGATCTTCGCGTGACCTCCGAAGGGCCCGACACCCCGGCCCTGCTGGAGTTCGACGCGGGCGGGTCCACCCAGGTGCGGTCGTGGACGTTCGCCGAGCTCCTGCCCCCCGGCGTGCTCGACGACCCCGAGGCCAACGTGACCCTGCGCCATGTGCGTGCCGCGGACGGCCAGCTCGTGTTCACCGTCTACGGGCGCATGCCCGACTGGAGCCGGCCGGACTCCGAGCTGGCGCGGCGGGACTACCGCTTCGTGTTCGACCCGGACGCCTCGGCGCGCTCCTGGACCCTGGACCTCGGCTACACGGCCTGGCGCAACGAGCTGCCGCCGGTGCATCACCACGCATTCACCAGGGCGACGCTGCTCTCTGGCCAGATGCACACCACGCTCGCTCCGGAGCTCCGGGTCGTGCGCAACAGCGGTCCGCCGGTCGTGCTGCAGACCGAGGAGCCCCTGTGCGCGGTCGGCACGGTCGTGCTCGATCCCGAAGGGCCCACGGTCGTCTACACGAACCACGACGCCGACGGGCCCGATGACTACGCCACCGGCATCGTCTACAACCACCGCGGGCAGGACGTGCTGCGCCTGGACGGGCTCAAGGTCGGCCTGTCCGACCGGCGCACCCACGTCGCGTCCATGGTGCAGCTGCGCGAGCCCTGAGCCCGCGCAGCCGCCTTGCCGCTACTCCGGCTTCGAGTCCTGGGTCGTGCCGACGCCGATGCGCAGCACGTGCTCGCCGTCGAAGCGCTCGTGCACGGTGATGGGATCGCCCACGGTGACCTTGAGCTGGTAGCCGCCGCCTTCCAGGGTGCTGGAGCCACCGCCGGACAGTCCGGTCCGATCGGGGTGGGGCGTCGGGGCCGCGG
>CALATR010000824.1 GCA_937891875.1 uncultured Pseudomonadota bacterium
GACCCAGACCCCGATGGCCAGCGCCAGCACCCCGACAACCAGTAGACCGACGAGGCCGCCCGCGATCCAGGCGACGACCTTCAGCCAGCGGCTCATGCCCGATCTCCCTGGGTCCGGTCGACCAGCGGCAGGCCGGTCGCGCCGCAGACCTTGCCCGCCTCGGTGCGAGCCTCGTCCACGGCCTCGGTGGTGGTGAGCCACAGCTGGGGCTGGTGGGCGAAGCGGCGGGGCACGCGCTCGGGGCGCCACACCAGGGCGACCACGTAGAAGCGTCCGTCGCCGACGGCCTGGTCGAAGACCTCGACCCGCTGGAAGCCGTCGAGCGCGTGACGCTCGGCCGGGTGGCGGAACAGGGTGCGGGTGCCCTGCACGACGGTCTTCGAGGTAGGATCGACCGTGATCCAGCGTCGGAAGCGGAAGATCGCGACTCCGACCGCGGTCCAGATGGAGCCCGTGATTCCGAGGAGCAGGCCGTTGGCCGTGTTCTCCATGAACGTGAGGCCGAACCAGGTGAGCACGCCATAGATGACAGCCCCCACGCCCGGCAGCAGGAAGACCAGGGAGGCGACGAGGGCGGGCAGGCGCTCGGACGAGGTTCGGTAGGTGATCGCGGTCGACATGGGCGGCCGGGTAACCCGCGCTCCGATCTCCGCGACGACGACGCAGCGCCCTGGTGCAGACGGGTGGCGGCGGATACCGCCGGGCCATGGCCGAGACCTCACTCCCACCGGGCGCCTTCCACGGGCTCGTGCACGCGAGCATGACCCCCCTGCTGCCCCGGGTGGGCGAGCTGCCAGGCGTGGAGGAGACCGGGCTCGACGGCTTCCTGCGCCGGGTGCACGCGGACGCGCCGCCAGCCGTGTGGTGGGGTCTCGTCGGGGCCGCGCTCGCCTACCAGGTCGGGCCGCTGCTCACCCTCGGTCTGCCCTGGCCGGCGGCGTGGCTGGGCGTGCGGCGGGCGGACGACCACGCCGATCGCGCCGCCCGCACCCCGGTCTACGTGCTGCGCCAGGCGACGTTCCTGCTCCTGACCTTCGCCGGGCTGTGCTGGGGCGCAGATCCGGACGTTCGACGGTCGCTCTCGCAGGACCCGATCGGTCCGGATCCCGACGCATGGCGGACCTCATGACCCACCTCGCGTTTCAGCCGGACGAGGGCACCGGCCCGCTCGAGCTCGACTGCGACGTGGTCGTCGTGGGGTCGGGCGCGGGCGGTGCGGCGGCGGCCCACGCCCTCGCCGTGGAGGGCCAGTCGGTGGTCGTGGTGGAGGCGGGGGCCTGGCGCGACGCGGAGCAGCTGCCGGCCGACTTCTACGGTGCCCTGCGCGACGTGTACGACGGCTGGCAGAGCGGCCTCACCGCCGGTCCTGCGCTGTGGCCGGTGGTGCAGGCGCGCACGGTGGGCGGCACGACGGTGCTGAACTCGGCGATCTGCGTGCGCACGCCGGAGTCGGTGGTGGCAGGCTGGGCCCGGGAGCAGGGGCTCGAGGCCTCCGTGCTGTCGCGCCACCTGGATCGCCACCAGGACGCGGTCGAGGGCCTGCTGGGGGTCGAGGACACCGTGGGCGCAACGCTCGGGGAGAACGACCGACGGGCGATCCGGGGCGCGCTCGCCGACGGGGTGGTCGACCCGCCCATGCGGCGCTTCGTGAAGGACTGCGCCGGCGAGGGGCGCTGCATGATGGGCTGCCGCGCCGGGCACAAGCAGAGCGTCGACCGCGGCCTGCTCCCCGAGGTGCTCGACCGTGGCGGGGTCGTGCTCTCCTGCGCCCCGGTCGACCGCATCGCCTTCGAGGGACGCCGGGCGGTGGGCGTGGTCGGACGCTTCCGTCACCCCCGGACGCGGACCGCCGGGCGCAGCTTCCGGATCTCGGCGCGCAAGGCGGTCTTTGTCGCGGCCTCCGCCACCTGGACGCCCCTGCTCCTGCGGCGATCGGGGGTGCGGCACAAGGCGCTGGGACGGGGCTTCCGCTCTCACCCTGGGGCGGCCGTGCTGGGCGTCTACGACGACCCGATCGACATGCACCGCGGCGCGACCCAGGGCTGGGCGAGCCTGGGCTGGAAGGACCAGGGCTTCAAGCTCGAGACCCTGTCCTTGCCGCTGCAGCTCCTGGCCGCGCGCCTGCCGGGCGGCGGGGCGGCGCTCACCCGACGCCTCGGCGAGAGTCGCCACCTCGGCCACTTCGCCCTGGGCCTGAACGCCGAGGCCAGCGGGCGGGTCTTCGCCGGGCTCGGCGGGCGACCGATGGTCCGCTACGCCCTGACCCGCCACGACCTCGAGCGGCTGCGGGTCGGCATCCACCTCCTGGCCCGCCTGCACGTGGAAGCGGGCGCTCGAAGCGTCCTTCCGGGGATCGCCGGCTTCCCGTCGGAGCTCGCCGCAGACGAGATCGACCAGCTGCTGACCGCACCCCTGAAGCCGCGGCGCTTCACCTGCATCCTGTCCCACCTGTTCGGCGGCGCGGTCGTCGGCGGGGATCCGGCCACCAGCGTGTGCGACCCGAAGGGACGGGTGCGCGGCCACGAGGGGTTGGTGGTGGCGTGCGCCTCGGGGATCCCGACGACGCTGGGGGTGAACCCGCAGCTCACGATCATGGCCCTGGCCCGGCTCCGCGCCGAGCAGCTCCTCGGAGGCGGACCATGAGCCCATCCACGAACGCGTCGGCCCGGCGGGCTACGCTGCCGCCGAGGAGGTCGTCCTGAGAGCCCTGCCCGCCATCCTCCGCACAGCCCCCGTGCTGCTCTGCCTGGTCGGGGCCGTCGCCCTGGCCGGCCCCTCCCCCGAGCGCCTGCTGGCCGACGCCGCCCGCCGGGTCGAGCGCGGTGATCCCCAGGGGGCGCTCGACCGCCTGGGCGAGATCGACGACGCCGACCTGTCCGGTGCGGACCAGGCCGAACGCCTGCGGGTGCTGGCGGACGCCCACCGCCTCGTCGCCGGCCACGACAAGACCGCCGATCCCGGCTTCCACCTGACCCGCGCCTTCGAGGCCCACCAGCGCTGCGTCGAGTCCGAGGGTCCGGGCCAGGCGGTGCACGCGAAGCACTGCATGGGTCAGGAGGACCTGCTGGTGCGGGCCCTGGCCGAGCGTGCCGCCGGGATCGCCAGCGCGCTCGAGCTGGGTCTGGCCGCAGCGCCGAAGGAGCTCGCCGATCGCTGCGACCAGCTGGCCGCCCTGCGCCCGAAGGAAGCGGCGGCGCCCCTGTGTCGGGCCCGCCTGGGCTGGGCGACCGCGGACGCCGACGCGTCTCGTGGTGCGTTCGACGCTGCCCTCGCGCTCCCCGCCTCCGACGATCGCGACAAGGCGCTGGCCCAGGCCGCGTCGACCCTGCTCCAGCGCCTCGGAGACGCCGAGGGGGCGGCCGCCCTGGTCGACCGGGTGCCCGAGGCGGATCGCGGTCCGCGCATGGCCGCACTCGGTCGCTCGATCGCCATCTTTCGCGAGAAGTTCGTCCCCCTCCGCGACGCGGCCCACGCCGAGCCGGCGGACCCGAAGGCCTGGCGACGCTGGCTGTCCGCCCTGGGCGAGGGGGGCCTGTGGGTGCTCGGCCGATCGGAGTCGGCGCTGGCGGTGGAGCGGTGCAAGGACGACCCGCTGGTGTGGCTGACTGCCGCCTCGCTCGACACCCGCGACGCGGCCGCCGTGCCCAAGGACCTGCCGACCCGCCACCGCGACCGGCAGATCCAGGCCCACCTGAAGCGCGCCCTGGAGCGGCTCGAGGCCTGCGCCGCCCTCGACGGGGCGCCCGACACCTGCGCCAGCCAGGCCACCGCCGTGAAGCAGCAGCTCACCGCCCTCGACGCGCGCCTCGCGCCGTAGCCCCTGCGAGCCCGATCTGGAGCCTCCATGCTCGACGCCCTGCCCGCCGACGCGCCCCTCGACGCTCGCCTGGAACACCAGCGCGACCTCCGCCTGCGGATCTCCGGCCTGCTCGACGGCGAGGACGACTGGATCGCCGCGCTCGCCACCCTCGCCTGCGAGCTGCACCACGCGTTCGACGCCTGGCACTGGACCGGCTTCTACCGCGTGACCGCCCCCGACCTGCTGGTCATCGGACCCTACCAGGGCGGGCACGGCTGCCTGCGGATCCCCTTCGATCAGGGCGTGTGCGGCGCCGCCGCCCGGACCCGCACGACCCAGCTGGTGCCCGACGTCGAGGCGTTCCCGGGGCACATCGCCTGCTCCTCGTCGACCCGGTCGGAGATCGTCGTGCCGGTGGTCGCCCCCGACGGGCGCGTGCTGGCCGTGCTCGACGTGGACAGCGACCTGCCCGCCGCCTTCGACGAGGTGGACCAGAGCTTCCTGGAGGGGCTCGCAGCGGACCTGGGGACCCGGTTCGCGAGCGTCGGCGCGCGCCCATGAGCCCTTCAGCCGGGCGACATCCGGTCCGATGGGGGAGATACCACCCCCGGTGAGAGTCCGTGATGGCATCCCAGCGTTTCGACGTCGACCAGATCGTCAAGCAGGCCAAGCAGCTGCCGTCGCCGCCTCTCGTGCTCGCGCGGCTCATGTCGCTGATGAACCAGCCCAACCGGTCCCGCGCCGACCTGGTGCGGGTCATCGAGGTCGATGCGGCGTTCACCGCCGAGATCCTCCGGGTGGTCAACAGCGCGGCCTACCGTCGGGCGCGCCGGATCCGCAGCGTCGGCGACGCGATCGCACTCCTCGGTGAGGCCGAGCTGGTGCGGATCGTCGTCCGTCGGGCGTCCGCGGTGCTCTCCCTTCCCGAGGTCCCCGGCTACGGCCTGGAGGACTTCGGCCTGTGGCGGAACAGCCTGCGCATCGCGCTCGCGGCGGACGCGATCGCCTGGCAGACCGGCGCCCTGCCGAGCGCGGTCGCCTACACCGCCGGCCTCATCTGCGACGTCGGCAAGCTGGCGCTGGGCGCGTACCTGGCCGAGGCGGTCGACGAGGTCATGGACTGGCAGCTCGCGAACCCGGGCAGCCAGTGGGTCGAGGCCGAGCGCGCCGTGCTGGGCCTGGACCACGCCGAGCTGGGCGCGCTGATGGTCGAAGACTGGGGTCTGCCCGAGGAGATCGTCGAGGCGGTGCGCTACCACCACCGCCCCCGCCACGCGGGCGACGCCTCCATGCTGGCCTACCACGTGCACGTCGCCGACGCGGTCGCCTCGATGGTGGGCGGCGTCCAGGGCATCGACGGCCTGTGGTACAGCCTCGACCCGTACTGGAGCGAGCTGATCGACCTGGGCGCAAACCAGTTCGACAGCTTGGTCGACGACGTCCGCGGCATGAGCGAGGCGGTCGAGCAGCAGCTCAAGGCGGGCTGAGGCGGTCGAGCCTGGCGGGCCGATCCGCCGGCGTGGCGGGAGTGGCAGGCCGATCCGCCGGCGTGGAGGGAGTGGCAGGCCGGTCTCTGGTCGCTGGTCTCTGGGGCCCGCTGCGAGCGCGTGGGGCTGGCCGCCACCGGCAGTGCGCCCAGCCTGGATGTGGGGCTCGACGCGGTCGTCGAGGAGCGAGTGTGTCGTCGGCGCGAGCGCCGCGAGGGCGCGTTCCGCACGTGGCTCGTGTCCTCGTGGACACGAGGGTCTCGTGTCTGCGTGTCCACGAGGATCTCGTGCCCGCGAGTGCGCGCTCTGCGTTCCTACGCGGGGGGTTGCCCGGGCAAGGCGGTGCGGATGAACAGGCCGCCGGGGCAAGTGCCTTGATTTGAACACCTGGCGGGTGTCGCGGAGGAACGCGCTCGGTATTGTCGGCGTTCAACCGTCCCCCCCACCTACCGAGGGGCGCAGGAACGGCCCGAACGGCCCCGAAGTGTTCAAATCAACGGGGTTGCCCTCCGCCGGTGTGCATCCAGCCTGACTTGCCCGGGCAAGTCGGGTCGAGTGAGCATCCGCCAGAGGCGGGCACGAGCCCACCCCGGCTTTGCCCCGCCACGCCCTCCGAGCGCGAGCAAGCCGACGGTCACACCCGCCACTCCCATCAAGCGGACCACCGCGATCCGCGGTCAGCCCACCCGCACGCAGCGGGCCCCAGAGACCAGCGACCAGAGACCGGCCCTCCCCTCCCCTGCCGACATCCCCCCGGTCGCCTACCCGAGCACCCGCGCGATGAACCGCCGCGCCCGCGGTGCCACCACCGCCTCCAGCAGCGCCTCCCTCCGTGACCGCCCGTCCGCGGTCAGCGCGAGCGCCCGCACCGCCGCGTTGCCGATCAGTCCGTCGCCGACGCCCACGCCGGGGATGGGCTCGTAGCAGCGGGCAGCGGTCGCCTGGAGCAGGTCCACCATGGGCGGCTCGTCGACCAGCCCCGCGACCCAGAGCAGCCCGCGCACGACCACCCGGTTGTCGTCGGACAGGCCGACCGGCAGGCCCTCGTCGTCGTCGGACGCGTACGTGACCCGCAGGGCCTGGCGCTCCTCCGCCTGGGCGCGGGTCAGGCCCAGCGGCACCGCACCCAGCCACACCGTCAGCGCGCGGTGCAGGTTCGCCGGACCGACCTCGCCCAGCCGATCACGGGCCTGCTGCAGCCAGCGTTCGCTGGGCGCGCTGCGGCGGGCGGTGGCCGCGTGAGCCAGCAGGCGGCGCCACGCGTGCGACCGCGACTCGTCCAGGTCGTGGATGGCGGCCTCGACCGCGACGGCCCACGCGTCCGACGGGTCGAGCACCGCGTCCGCGTGCACGATCCGCGGCCGAAGAAAGCCCTCGATCCTCTGCAGGCGCGCCTGACCCTCGCCGTCCCAGGCACCCTCGACCGCGAGCCGGATCCGCAGGTCGCGCAGGGCGGTCGCGAGGTCCGGCGCCGGCGGCCCACCCTTCAGGGTCTGGCTGACCACGTCCAGCACGACGTCATAGGGCGGGGTGTCCAGCCAGTCCCAGGCGGGCCAGCGGCCGGCGAAGCGCACCAGCCGGGCCAGCTGCTCCCCGTCCAGGACCGCCCCCGATCGCAGCACCCGCTCCGCCAGGAAGCCGAGGGCCGGCGACCAGGCGCTGTCGTAGCGCCCCCCGTCGGGTGGGACCGCGAGCGCCTCGGCGGCCAGCAGCACGATGCGTCCGCGGACTTCCGCACTCGCCGCGAGCACCAGCTGGGTCGTCGCCAGGGCCTCCCCCGCGTCGGACGACCAGGCCCACGCCGACTGCCCCCGCGCCTCGGCGAGGAACAGACCCAGCAGGGCCTCCGGCGTCATCCCGCCTTCCGCTCGCTCCAGGCCGCCCGCGCCAGGCGCACCGCCTCGATCCCCTCCAGGATCGCCTTCGAACCCTCCTTGTGGGCCCGAGCCAGCGCGCGCTTGAACGCCTTGGCCCCCGGCTGTCCGGCGTAGATGGGCCCGGCGTGGCGCACGACGTGCTGGATCTTGTGCCCCTCTGCGACCCGGCGCTCCACGAACGGGATCCAGTCCTCGAGCACGTCCTCCCGGGTGGGCGCGGGGCCGGTCTCGCCGAAGAAGCGCCGGTCGACGTCGGCGAGCAGCCAGGGATCGTGCCAGACCCCCCGGCCGATCATCACCGCGTCCACGTGCTCCAGCTGGTCCGCGACCGCGTCCAGGTCGACGAAGCCGCCGTTGATCTCGATGGGCACGTCGGGCAGCTCACGGGCCAGCCGGTGGACCTCCTCGTAGCGGAGCGGCGGCACGTTGCGGTTCTGCTTGGGAGACAGCCCCTGGAGCCAGGCCTTGCGCGCGTGCACGGTCAGGCGATCCGCACCCGCCGCGACCACCGCGTCGGCAAAGCGGCGGAGGTCCTCGTACCGGTCGTGATCGTCCACGCCGATGCGGCACTTCACCGTGACCGGAACGTCCACGGCCGCCTTCATCGCCGCCACACCCTCGGCCACGACCTCGGGGGACAGCATCAGGCAGGCCCCGAAGCTCCCCTTCTGCACCCGGGGCGAGGGACAGCCGACATTGAGGTTGATCTCGTCGTAGCCGACATCGGCGCCCATGCGTGCGCCCTGGGCCAGCAGGGTGGGATCATCCCCGCCCAGCTGCAGCGCGATGGGGTGCTCGACCGGATCGTAGGCCAGCAGCCGGGGCGCGTCGCCCTTGTCGAGCGCCTGGGCGGTCACCATCTCCGTGTACAGCAGGACCCGCCGGCTGATCCGCCGATACAGCCAGCGCGTGTGGGCGTCGGTGACGTCCATCATCGGGGCGACTGAGACCGGCGGGCAGCGACTCATGGAGCCAACCTGATAGCGAGGTCGCGGCCGGCGCGCCGCGACCCGGGCTCCCAAGACGACATCGGCCCGCCACGCAACCGCGGGCAGGCCGATGAGCGAACAGTGGGACCCGGGCTAGTACTGCTTGATCAGTTCGGAGAACCGCGGTTTCGAGGCCGATGTTGTGCCGCGATCACCTGTGGCGGTGGCCGTCGGCCGTGAAGAGACTGTCGGCAGCACGGGCAGTGGCCGAGCACCGAGAGCAGATGCAGCTGAAGCAGGCGAACGACCTGCGGAACAGGCGGCTTAGGGCTGAGGGGGGAAAAGCGCCTGACACGCCACCACGTACGTCATCGCCGCCATCGAGATGGTGAGGTGGTGAGTGAAGCCGGTCCAGGTCCGACCCTCGTAGTGGGTGAACCCCAGGTCCTGCTTCAGGTCCTGGTAGTCCCGCTCGACACGCCATCGGAGCTTGCCCAAGCGCGCGACGGTCTCCAGCGGGGTGTCCAGCGGCAAGTTGCTGATGAAGAAGTGACTGGGCGAATCCAGGTCTTCCGGCCATTCGACGACAAGAATGCGGGGCTTGCCGGGTTCACGACCCCACACTGCCCGATGGGCGGAGCGAACGCCGCGCACGGCGGCAAACCGCGAGGTGCGCACCTTGCTGCCCTCGCGCAGCTCGACAACCTCCCACATGTCGTCTTCAAGTTCGTCCGCCAGATCTCGTACGGTGATCGGCTGGAATTCACCAGGAAAGCGTCGTTTGGGAGGACGGCCGCGGCCTTCGTACTCCGGAGCCGGGTCGGGACCTTCGTTCGGTCTCCAGAACTTCGTCTTGGATGCGACATCGACGACGAACTCGAGACCGCGCTCATCCAAGGCCTTGCGCCAATTGGTCTTGTCGCCGTAGCCGGCGTCGGCGACAACGACGCGCTTGCCCACGCCGGCTGCGAGCAGGTCGTCGAGCTGGTCCAGCGCGATGTCCGGCTTGGTCCTGAACTCGATGTCGTCGGGGATCCCCGCATCCTGGCAGCGGCTGAGGTCGTCCGTCCAGGCCGACGGGAGGTACAGGTCCATTTCCAGCGGTAGTCCTCGGCTCTCGCTTGCGAGGTGGGTGCTCACCACGATCTGGCAGTTCTCGACCTTGCCAGCCGTTCCGGTGTACTGACGGTGCACTCCGGGGGATTTCACGCCCTTCTTGACGATTCCCGTGTCGTCGATGACGAAGGCGATGGCATCGGGGACTGCAGCATCCGCCAAGCGATGAAGACGGCGCCGAACCCTGCTGTCGTCCCAATTGTTGAGGTATGCCCTGTTGATCCGTTGACGGAGCCCGTCCGCGTCGGAGGCATCGAGCGCCAGTCGAGCCCCAGCTGGTTGGTGAGTCTTCCGCCGACCCTCGATGAGGCGCGCATCGAGCACGTGCTCGAAGGTCATTCGGGTGCGTCCCTGCTTGGCGCAGCCCTCGAAGAGCCACCAGGAGAACTCGCCGAGCGACGAGCAGAGATGCGAGAGATCGGGGGTCTCGTTGTCCATGCCGAGGTTAGATCAGACGAGACCCTCAACGTCAAGATCAATCAAGTAGTCCTAGGAGACTGCGGGAAAGAGTAGTTGATAATCATATTCTCGCGAATCACGAGGCTGCAGCGCGGATGACCCGGGCAC
>CALATR010000825.1 GCA_937891875.1 uncultured Pseudomonadota bacterium
CGATGCCCGCGGCCGCGAGCGCCGTCCGGGCACGCTCGACCCTCACAGGGCCCGTCGGTTCTCGAGCGCCCGGGCCAGGCTCACCGTGTCCGCGTACTCGATGGCGGTGCCGACGGAGAGGCCGTGGGCAAGGCGGGTGGTCTGCACGCCCAGGGGCTTGAGCAGGCGGGCCAGGTAGAGCGCCGTCGCGTCGCCCTCGACGTCGGGGTCGGTAGCGACGATGATCTCGGTGATCGGCGCCTCCCCGCGCAGGCGCTCCAGCAGGGGCTTGATGCGCAGCTGATCGGGGGTCACGCCGTCGAGGGGGGACAGGGCGCCGTGGAGCACGTGGTAGCGGCCGCGGAACTCGCCCGTGCGCTCGAACGCGAGCACGTCCTGGGGATGCTCGACGACCAGCAGGGTGGCCTCGTCGCGGGCGGCCCGGGCGCACAGGCTGCACGGGTTGTCGTCCTTGGTCGTGAGCGTGCAGCAGACGGCACACTCGACGATCTGGTCCTCCAGCTCCGACAGGGCTGTGGCCAGGTCACCGGCTACGCCTCCCGGGGTGGTCAGCATCCAATAGACCAGTCGGGTAGCCGACTTCTCGCCGATGCCCGGCAGGCGGGCCAGCTGGCGCACCGCGCGCCGGATCGGGTCCTGGGCGCGCGACATCGCTCACATCCCCAGCAGACCGGGCGGGATCGGCAGGCCGGAGGCCAGGTCGCCCATGTTGCGCTTGGTCTCGTCGCGGGCCTTGCGCAGGGCCTCGTTGAAGGCGGCGCGGACCACGTCCTCGAGCATCTCGGGGTCCTTCGCGGCCTCGGGGTCGATGTGGACCTCGGTGCACTCGTAGGCGCAGGTGACCTTCACGGAGACCAGGCCGCCCGCGGCGGAGCCCTCCACGATGGTGCTCTCCGACTTGCGCTTCATCTCTTCCATGCGCTGCTGGAACATGCCCAGCATGCCCGCCATGTTGCCCATGTCGAACGGGTTCATCGTCACTCCTCGGAGGTGTGGGGCTCGACGCGCTCGATGGTCGCGCCCAGGGTCTGCACGATGCGCCGAAGCGCCGGGTCGGCCAGGAACTCGCGCTCCAGCTGGGCACTGTCGACCCGACCGGAGCGGCTCGCCTCGAGCGCGATCGCGGTCCCGGCCGGGTAGCTCGCCTCGAGGGCCTTGGCGATGGTCGGATCCTTCAGCAGGCGCTCCGCCTCGGCCAGGGGGCGACCGGCGGGCAGGATCAGCCTCAGACGCCGCTCTTCCTCGAGATGCACCGCCTTCGTGATGACCGCGAAGCGCTCGCCTTGCTGGGTCAGCGCGGCGCAGAAGCGGGCCCACGGCGTGTCGGGCGCCTTGGGGGCCGTCCGCGAGACCAGGCGGCGGGTGATCCCCGACTTTGCCGTGCGCGTCGGCGTCGGCATGTCCCCGCCCAGGGGGAGGGTGTCCCAGCTGTCGGCGATGGCGTCGTCGATCGGTGGAGGAGTGCCCGCCGCGCCGGCCCACGGACCGTCCGGGACCTCGGTCGGGTGGGGAGGAAGCGGCTTTCGGCTGGGTGGGCGCTGGTCCTGCTGGGCCGTCGGGGGCGGGGCCGGGGGCAGGTCAGGTCGGGTCGCTGCCGAGGCCTCCGGCCCGCGGGCGGCGCGCGAGGTGCGAGCCTCTGGAGAAGGCTCCTTGGACGAGGGGGATCGGCCGTGGGACCGACCGCCGCCGGACCGCCCCGGGTGACGTCCGCCGCCGCGTCCGGAGCTGCGCAGACCGCCGCTGGCTCCGCGCCCACCACCGCCGCCACCGCCTCCGCCGCGGAGGTTGCGCTCCAGCTGCTCCAGGCGTCCGAAGAGCGCGCCCACCGGCTGGGCCTTCCGGGTGCTGGCCAGCCGCGCGACCGCCATCTCCAGCACGATGCGGGGGCGAGACGCGCGCTTGACCTGACCGTGCACGTCCACCAAGGCGTCGAACAGGCGGGAC
>CALATR010000826.1 GCA_937891875.1 uncultured Pseudomonadota bacterium
GCGGGGAGTACGAGGCCCGCCAGGAGGCCGTGCGCCGCGGGGAGATCGAGCTGCTCTACGTGGCGCCGGAGCGCTTCTCGCCGGGGTTCATGAGCTACCTCGCCAGCGTGGACGTGCGCCTGCTCGCGGTCGACGAGGCCCACTGCCTCTCCCAGTGGGGTCACGACTTCCGCCCGGACTACCTGCGCCTCGGTCGCGTCCGGGACGAGCTCGGGAACCCGCCCACCATCGCGCTGACCGCCACCGCCACGCCCGAGGTGCAGGAAGACATCGTCCGGACCCTGCACCTGCAGACGGGCAGGGTCTTCGTCCGAGGATTCGACCGGGAGAACCTGATCCTCGAGGTGGTCAACGTCTCGGGCAAGCGCCACAAGTACGCGTTGCTGCCGGAGCTGGTCCAGCCCGGCCCCGCCCTGGTCTACGCCGCCACCCGCAAGCGGGTCGAAGAGGCCACCCGCGCGCTTCGAGATGCCGGCGTTCGAGCTGGATTCTACCACGCTGGCCTCCCCAAGGACGAGCGGACGCGCATCCAGGAGGACTTCATGGCCGGGGCGCTCCCGGTCGTGGTCGCGACCAACGCGTTTGGCATGGGCATCGACAAGCGCGACATCCGCTGCATCGTGCACGTGGACCTGCCCGGCACGGTCGAGGCCTACTACCAGGAGATCGGCCGCGCTGGCCGCGACGGGCGCACCAGCCGCGCCGTGCTCCTGTGGCACAAGTCCGACCGCAACATCCAGCAGTTCTTCATCGACAACAGCCACCCGCCCGCCGACTGGGTGCACGCGCTGTACGACTGGCTGGTCGATCGCCAGGAGAACCCGGTCTACGCCACGGTCGAGGAGATGGGCGACGGCCTGCCTCCCGACGCCGGGCCCCGCTCCGCCTCCGCCTGCCTCTACCAGCTCCAGCGCGAGGGCATGGTCCGCCGCATCGCGCCGTCGGACCGCCCGGCCGAGGTCGTGCTCTCCATGCAGCCCCCCGCGGATGCGCCCTCGGGCCACCGCGGTCGCGTGTGGACGGAGCTCCTCGGCCGTGGGGTGCGCCCCGGCGACCGGCTCGTGTTCGGACTCGAGGACTGGCGCCGGGATCTCCAGCTCTCCCGCGACCAGCTCACCGCCGCCCTGCGCGGCCTGGAAGACCGGGGCTACCTCATCTTCCGCCCGGCCGATCGCCGCGGTGGCGTGGAGCTCCTGCGCCCGGGCGAGCCGCTGACCCTGGACGAGAACGCACTTCGCGAGCGCCGTTCCCAGGAGTACGCCAAGCTCGACAAGATGATCGCCTACACCGGGGCGGGCTGCCGGCGGCGCTACATCATCGAGTACTTCGGCGAGCAGGCGCCCTGGGAGAGCTGCGGCACCTGCGATCGCTGCCGGGAGGGCGTGGCCATCGAGGGACCGCGCCCGCCCTCGCCGGCGGAGGAGGAGGTCTGTCGCATGCTGCTCGCGACGGTGGCCCGCATGGATCAGCATGTCGGAAAGCAAGGATGGAGCATCGATCTCATCGCGCGGACCGCGACCGGGAGCCGGGACGCGAAGGTCCTGCAGTGGGGCTTCGACCAGACCAGCACCTACGGCCTGCTCGGGCCGCGGGGCAACGACGGGCGGCGGGCGCCCGGGCGAGCGTGGACCACGGGCGAGGTCGCGGACCTGATCGCCGCGCTGGTCGCCGCGGAAGCCCTGGAGGAGCGCTTCGTCACCCGCGAGATCAAGGGCAAGGAGCGCACCTACAAGGAGATCCACCTCACCGAGCGCGGCTGGGAGGTCATGCGCAAGCAGGCGGACGACTTCCGGATCGTCTTCCCCCACGCGCGCAAGCTCTCCACCACCCGGGAGCCCGGCGCGGACGCGGTCGAGGAGGACCTTCTGGAGCAGCTGCGCGACGTGCGGCGGACCCTGTCCCAGGCCGATGACGTGCCTGCCTACGTGATCGCGCCCAACCGCACCCTGGAGGACATGGCGCGGCTGCGACCCACGACCCGCAAGGCCATGCAGACCGTGCACGGCATGGGCCCCCGGCGCGTAGAGCAGTATGGACCTCACTTTCTGGAGGTCATCCGAGCCTGGAACGTCGCGAGGTGAAGGATGCGCCCTCGGTTGACACCCAGTTGACCGAAGGAGCCCCCATGCACCTCCACAACCTGTCCGTCCTGCTCGCGATCGTCGTGGCAGGAACCGCCTGCGAGCGCAGGGCCACGTGCAAGCTCTCCCCCGCCGAGGAGATCGGCTGGGACGACGAGCGGGCCGGCCTGCTCGCCCCGGCCGATCTCGTCGCCGACATGCAGGCGTCCCTCGATGGGCTGCAGGCCGAGGTGATCTCGGACCTGCGCCCGGAGGCGGGCCCGGTGACGGCGTCCATCGAGGTCGGCGATGGCGTGCCCACGTTCGTCGACGCGGTCCGGGGCACCAAGCTCGAGTGGGTGACGGGCAACGACATGGGGTTCTCCCTGCGCTGGTGCGCGCCGCGGGTCTCCGCGCCGGTGCGGGTGTCCGTGACCGAGGCTGGCGGTGAGGCCGTCGCTGTCGACGGGGAGTTCATCCAGGGGGACGAGGTCGACGATCGCGACTTCGAGGTCCACGCCGGACCGCTGTTCGAGGCCTCCGTCGAGGACGGCGATCCGGCCTGGGGGCAGGCGCTCGCGGCCCAGGGCGGCGCGGGGGGGGTGATCACGGACGTCCGCCTCGATGCCGTGAGCCTCGAGGTGACCTGGTTCCACGGCGCCCCGCCCGAGGGCGAGCCCATCGGCACGGCCTTCGAGACGTTCTGAGTTCATGGAGCAACCCTGGCGACTCGCCAGGTGGGAGGGGAGATGCGGATCTTCGTGGCGACGAGCCTGCTGCTCGCCGGATGTCAGACCAGCTACCAGTGCGAGGTCCTGCCCGCCGAGGAGATCGGCTGGGACGACGCCATCGGAGACCTCTCCAGCCCGGCCGAGCTGGCGGATGGGACCCGGGACGATCTCGACGGCCTGAACCTGCGGCTGATCTCCGAGCTGCGCCCGGACGCCGGTCCGGTCACCCTCGACGTGGTGAGGGGCTCCGATCCGCCGCTGTTCTTCGACGTGGAGGAGACCAGCCGCAAGCGGATCGGCTGGCGGAGCGAGTCGGTGTTCATCCAGGAGGCGCCCTGCGTGCCGTCGGTGCACGCGCCGGTCGAGGTGACGGTCCATGTGGGCGAGGACGCGCCCGACACGGTCACCGGCCCGATCATCGAGGGACGCTTTCAGGCGGGCTTCTCGGACCGCGCGTTCTACCAGACGACCACCGAGGGTGCGGCGGAGTGGGTGGCGGCTGCGGAGGACGCAGGCCACAGCGGTGAGGTGACGACCCTGATCCTCATCGACGAGACCTCGGCGGACGTGCAGTGGTTCGACGGGTTCAACACCGGATCCCACGTCCAGCTGGGCTCCGCGTTCGAGCCGATCCCCGAGTAGGGCGCTACCCTCCGTTGGTGGAGGTCGGATGCGCGCGCTGCTCCTGCTGCCCCTGCTCGCCGCGACGGTGGCCGGCTGCGGCAAGCTCACTTGTGGGACCGGCACGACCGAAGTCGACGGAGAGTGCGTCGGGGAGGCGGTCGACGCGCTGATGTGCGGGCCGGGCACGGTCCGGGTCGGGGATGCGTGCGAGGTGGAGGAACCGCCCATCCTCTGCGGAGAAGGCACCATCCTGCGCGGGACCGAGTGCATCGCGGTCGACGCGAGCTGGGCGTGGCTGCCGGTGCCCGCGGGGACCGACGCCGAGGTCAGCCAGGGCCACCACGGCAACTTCAGCCACAACGGCTCGTCGATCCATGCGGTCGACCTCCGCATGCCCGAGGGCTCCGAGGTGGTCGCGGCTCGCGGCGGGGTCGTGCTCCAGCTGCGCGAGGACAGCAACACCGGCTGCGGTGAGCCAGAGTGCTCGGATCAGGCGAACTACCTCGTGATCGACCATGGCGACGGCACCCTCGGCCGCTACTGGCACCTGCAGCAGGGCGGCGTGCTGGTCGACTTCGGCGACGTGGTGGAGCCCGGCCAGTCCATCGCGCGCTCGGGCAACACCGGCTGGTCCACCGGCCCCCACCTGCACTTCGAGGTGGTCGATCTGTTCCGCCAGAGCATGCCCATCCGCTTCCACGACCTCGAGGACACCGGTGGGGTCGCGTTCGCCGGTCGACCGCTGCGCTCGCAGAACAGCCGGACCGCCAACGAGACGACGCCCGGGTGGTCGGACTGCCCGCGCGACCTGTTCGCCTTCATGGGGGTCTTCTTGGACGAGGGCGTGCCGTGCACGGTCTGGGATCAGGACCTCCTGCCGGTGGGCGGCGTGCAGTACGGCGACGACGGCCAGGTCATGGTCGGGGTGAAGCCCAGCGGGGAGGCGTGGGACTACAGCTGCCTCGCCACGGATGGCACCGGCCGCTTCGACGTCGACGTCGAGTTCGCGACGTCCGGCGGTGCCTTCCTGATGGTCGGTCAGGCCGACGACGACTGCACCTTCGGCCAGGGCTGGGCCCACTCGCCCTGGATCATCCGCCCGTAGACCTACTGGGTCGCCCGCTCGATCAGCGTCTCGAGGCTGGGCCAGGACACCCAGAAGACGCCCAGCGCGAAGTAGATGAGGCTGCCCGGCAGGGCCAGGGCGAAGCTCTGCCAGGCGGCGCGGGGGCGGTCGTTCAGCCACCAGGCAAAGCAGAACCACGCAGGCAGGGGCGTCAGCAGCAGGCTCGCCGCCAGCAGGCCGATGCGCTGGGGCCAGTCCAGGCCAGGATCGGTCGCAAAGGCACGTCCGAGCGCCTTTCTGGCCGTGGCGAGCTGCTTGTCCGACGGGCGGATGGTCTCGCCGTCCCGGATCCGCGCGGCGACGAGGTCGAGCTTGTCGTCCTCGAGGTGCGCGGTGGACAGCAGCCAGGCGACCAGCAGGCCGTCGCCGGTCGGGCGGTGTCCGCAGCCCGGGCAGATCCCCTCGAACTCGTCGCGGATGGCCCCGCAGCGTACGCAGACGGCGCGGCTCACCGCAGGGTCCAGGTGTGCACGATGTTGCGCAGGCGCTGCTCCAGGCCCTCGTCAGCAGGGGAGACCCGCACGCCGAGGGCGCCCTTGCGCCGGGCGACGATGCGGATGCGGCCCTCGCGCATGCCGGACAGGTGCACGGCCTCCTGCACATCGCGGCGCTGGGAGGCGGAGAGGGCGCCGCGCTTCACGTGCACCCGCCCGCCGTCGATGGTGAGCACGGCGAGGGCGCTGGCCGCGCGGGCCCACAGCACGACGCCGACGCCGACCGCGATCAGCAGGATGATGGGGAGGAAGCGGATCATCCGGCGCCTCCCCGGGCGATGAGCACCTGCTCCAGCACGGCGTGCTCCCCCTCGGCCTGGGCGGTGAGCCAGTCGCGGACCGCCTCGGCGTCGAGGTGCGCCGGGGAGCAGGCGAGCAGCACGTCGGGCTGGTCGAGGAGCACGGTGGTCGCGAGGTTGAGGGCGGAGAGCGCGGCCGGGCCCAGCTGGCGGGCGCGCAGCAGGTGGGGTCCGAAGCACGGGCGGACCTGGCCGGACAGGCGCACCAGCTCGAGGGTGCCCAGCGAAAAGGGCGGCTCGGCCATGGCCTGCTGGATGCGGGCGAGGCGGGCGCGGACCTCGGGATCGGGCGAGAGGCTGGCCTCGTGCAGGCGCGCGGCGAGGTCGACCTCACCGAGCGCGGGCACCCGGCGGATCCGCTGGCCGACGACGTGGAGCAGCTCGGGGAGCCAGCCGGGACGCTCGGAGCCGGTGGACGGGAAGGCCATGCCGCCGACCGCGACCGAGAGCAGGCCGATGGAGGCGGTGGTCTCGTCGGTGGTCCACATCCAGCCCACCGTCAGCGACAGGGTCGCCTCGGACAGGGCGGGCACCAGGCGGGGGTCGCGCACGGCGTGCTGGCGAAGCTGGCCAAACAGCGGAGGATCGAGCTCGAAGCTGGCCTTCACCCGAGCGGTCCGCGAGCGACCGGCGTCGATCAGCGCCCCGGCGTCGCCACCCTCGATGTGGACCTGGATGGGCAGGCCGTCCTCGTCCAGCTGCTCGATGGCCGCCTCGTCCGGTGCGATGCCGAGGGCGACCAGACAGGCCTTGGTGCGCGTCGGCTCACAGGTGGCGGCCACCATGTCGAGTGCGTCGAGGATGGCGATGCCGGCGGGACCATCGGGGAGCCGAGCCAGGGTGTCCGGCCCGACGAGCTCGACGCTGTCTCCGGCTCGGAGGCCCTCGGCGTGCAGGGAGGTGAGGCGCATGGCTCGCAGGTATCCGAATGCACCCCACCTGTCCGTGCCCGTTGGTCACGACCGGGGAGTCATCGTCACCAGCACGGAGCCCGCCAGCGCCAGGGTCGCCCGGTTGCGCGGGATGCGGCGATCGAGCGCCAGATGCACCCGCGCCTGGTGGCGGGCGAGGCGCTCGAGCGGA
>CALATR010000827.1 GCA_937891875.1 uncultured Pseudomonadota bacterium
CAACATCTCTCGTCCTGACCCCGTCCCCCCACCCCACGCCCGCACCACCCCGACCCCCCCCGCCACCGTGTGCTCGTCCGCCACCACGTCCACCCCGATCCCCACGTCCCCCGCCGCCTCCGCGGTCCGCGGCCCAATCGCGAACACGGTCACGCCCTCCCACGGCGGGGGGCAGTGCCGAGCCAGCCGCCGCGCCGCCGAGCCCGACATGAGGACCACCGCGTCCACCGGCCAGACCGCCGCGAGGGCCTCCCCTGCTCCGCTCGGCTCGACGTTGTCGTACGCAACCACGTCCTCGACCACCGCGCCCGTGGCCCGCAAGCCCTCCAGCGTGCCCGGACTCGCCACCGCCGCCCGGGGGTAGAGCACGGTCTGACCGCTCCGATCCCCGAGCGCCTCGGCCAGGTCCGCCGCGGTCGCCCTTGCCGGCACCAGGTCCACCGTCAGTCCCGCACGCTCGGCCGCCCTGGCGGTCGCCGGGCCCACCGCGGCGATCCACGCCGGTCGTACGCTCACATCCCGCAGCACGCCGACCACCGCGGCCGACGTGAGCACCCAGCCGTCGTGCCCCCGCGCCGCCGTCGCCGCCACCTGCTCCGGGTAGGACACGCGCTGCACCAGGGGCACCAGCACGGGCTGCATGCCCAGCGCTCGGATCGGCGCGGCCAGGGCCTCGGCGTCCGCAGCCGCCCGGGTGATCAGCACCCGGCAGGTCACGTCCGACGCCCGATGAGCAGACCCCGGCCGTCCATCAGGCCATCCGGCTCGAAACGGGCGTCGAAACCTGCATCCTGAAAGGCACTCACCAGCACCTCGTGGGGGCAGAGCCACAGCTCGTGGTGGTCGACGTAATGGCGCACGGGCTGGCCGCGCTCGACGACGAGCCAGTGCATGTCCATCACCGACACGCCGCGGTGGGTCTGGGCGACCGTCGCGCGGACCAGCTTGAGGTCCTCGCTGTCGTAGGTCTGCACGCTCGGTCGGCCGTCGTGCCAGGCCTCTGGGGTGAACCAGGGCTCGACGAGCACGACGCCACCGGGACGCACCGCCGCCGCGAAGCGCGCCGCACTCGCCCGCAGGGACGCCTCGTCCAGCAGGTAGCCGATGGACGAGAAGAGACAGACGACCGCATCGAAGGGCTCTCTCACGGAGAACTCGGTGAGTTCGGCGTCCCACAGCCGCACCCCGGGCAGCTTGTCCATCGCCACCGCGAGCATGGAGAGGCTGCCGTCGAAGCCCGCCACGTCGAACCACTCGCGCAGGTGAACGAGGTGCGCTCCGGTCCCGCACGCCGCGTCCAGCACCCGACCGCCGTCCGCGACACCCTCCCGGCGGAGCACGTCGCGGACGCGCTCGGACTCGGCCCGGTAGTCCTTCCACCAGTAGAGCCGGTCGTAGTAGCCGGCCAGCTCGGCGTAGCCGCCTGCCTCGTAGGCGTTGTCGCTCACGGCGCCTCCAGCACCAGGGTCGCGTTCGTGCCGCCGAAGCCGAAGCTGTTCGACAGGGCCAGGGTGCCCGACAGCGCGGTCGTCGACAACAGCGGCGGGTGCGCCTGAAGCTCCGGATCGACCGCCCCTTCCAGCCGGCAGCCCGGCGCGAGCCCTTCCGCCAGAAAAGCCAGGGTGATCGCCGCTTCCACCGATCCCGCCGCCGAGACCATGTGGCCGGTGTAGCCCTTGGTCGAGCTGTAGGGAACGTCGCCGAGCACCGCGCGCAGGGCGTGCACCTCCTCGATGTCACCGGCCGGCGTCGAGGTCGCGTGGGTGTTGACGTAGGCCACGTCCGCCGCATCCACCCCCGCGTGCCGCAGCGCCGCCCGCATCGAGCGCGCCGCGCCGTCGCGGGAGGGCTGGACCATCTCCCCTTCCCCGTCCGAGGACGCGCCCCAGCCCCGCAGCACGCCGAGGATGGCAGCCCCCCGCGCCTCGGCGGACGCCCGGGTCTCGAGCACCAGCATGCCCGCCCCCTCGCCGAAGATGAAGCCCGCCCGGTCCGCTGCGTACGGTCGCGAGGCCGTGTCCGGCGTGCCGTCCGCGTCGGCGCAGTACGCGCGCATGGCGTCGAAGCCCGCGTGGAAGTGGATGTCGACCGACTCGCACCCGCCGACCAGCGCGCGCTCGGCCAGCCCGTCGCGGATCATGCCCGCGCCCACGATCAGGTTCCACGCGCCGCCCGCGCAGGCCGCCGCGATCGACGCCGACGGCCCGCGGGTCCGCAGCACGTTCACCAGGTTGGCCGACACCGTGGACGCCATCAGCCGCGGCACCACCGTCGGCCGCAGCCGCCGCGCGCTGCCGTGCACCCGCAGCCGCTCCCCCACCTCCTCGTGGGTCGCGGTGTCACCGGCGCCTGCACCCACGATCACCGCCAGCTCGCGGTCCCCGACCAGGTCCGCCTGGGCCAGCGCCTCCCTGGCCGCCACCAGCGCCATGCGCGAGGCCGACCCCATGAAGCGGCTCTGCTTGCGGGTGATGCCCAGCGCCTCGTCCGCCAGCACCTCCTCCGGGATCAGCCCCACCCGGGTGCACCGGCAACCCACGTCGACCGCCCGCGCGTACGGGTCGAACGGCCGACCGCGCCCCGCGCGCAGAGCACCGAGGGTCTCGTCCCGTCTCCCCAGGTGGGTCAGCATGCCCGTCCCGGTGATGACGATCGCATCGTGCCTCACCCGCACCTCCAGACGGGGCGGAGGCTACCAGAGGCGCGGGCTGTGGCGTGCGCTCGACGCGGACTGCGGTAGGGGGTCGGCCACCCCGCGAGGTCCCGTGCTGATCCTGGTCTGGAACGTGCTGTGGCCCGCCCTGCTCGCCGGCGCCGTCGCCGTGCTCGTCACCGTCGCCATCGAGCGCTTCGGCGGCGTGCTGGGCGGCATCCTCGGCACCCTGCCCACCACCATCGTGCCCGCGTCCCTGGGCCTGTGGGACGGCGATCCCGCTGCCTTCGCCCAGACCATGGGCGCCGTGCCCGCGGGCATGCTGCTCAACGCGGGCTTCCTCTACCTGTGGCGCATCCTCCCCCCGCTCCTCCCCGCCGGACAGCCCCTCGGCGTGCGCCTCACCTGGATGACCGGCATCTCCCTCGCCGCCTGGGCCGTCGCCGCCCTCACCCTGACGCTCACCCTGGGGCGCCTCGGCGGCTGGACCGTCGTGGTCGGCATCGTCACCACCGTCGCCATCATCGGCGTCGGCATGGCCGCCACCTTCACCCCCCGCCCCGCTCCCCGCGGCAGCCGCAAGGTCGGTCCGACCACCCTCATCCTCCGGGGAGCCCTCGCCGCCGGCGCCATCGCGGTCGCCGTGCTGCTCAAGGACGCGGGCGGCCCAGTCGCCGCAGGCATGGCCAGCGTGTTCCCGGCCATCTTCGTCACGACCATGGTCAGCCTCTGGCTCGCGCAGGGAGAGGCCGTGCCCGCCGGCGCCGTCGGCCCGATGATGCTCGGCTCGTCCTCGGTCGCCAGCTTCGCGCTCCTCGCCGCGCTGGTCTACCCGTTCACCGGTCCGTGGCTCGGCGTGCTCGTCGCCTGGCCGCTCACCCTGGTGACCACCACCCTGCCCGCCTACGCCTGGCTCCGCCTGAGACCCGCACCCACCGGCTGATCCCCCCGCTCGAACCCGTCGTTCAGTCCTGCATCACCTGGCGCGCGACCTCCGCACCCAGGGACACCGCGTCTGCCAGCGCGCCCCGGACCTCCGCGTGGCGGATCCCGCCATCCACCTCTGGCGCGTAGCGTCCGCGCACCCACAGCCGACCGTCGACGACCTCGGCAAAGCAGGCCGCCGGCACCGAGCAGCCTCCCGAGATCGTCGCCAGGAAGCTCCGTTCTGCGTCGACCGCCGCCGCCGTGGGCGGGGGATGGATCGCCGCCAGGGCCGCGTGGACCTCCTGCCGATCGAGCCGGATCTGCAGGGCCAGCGCCCCCTGTCCGACCGCGGGCAGCACGACATCGGTCGCCAGGGCCTCGCTCACGTCGTCCGAGCGCCCGAGCCGGGCCAGCCCCGCCGCCGCGAGCACGATGGCGTCGTACTCCCCGGCGCGCTGCTTGTTGATCCGCGTGTCCACGTTCCCGCGGATCCCTCGGATGTCCAGGTCCGGGCGCACCGCGGCGATCTGGCGTGCCCGACGCAGCGAGCCCGTGCCCAGCACCGCCCCCTGCGGCAGCGCCGCCAGGGTCGAGCCCACCAGCACGTCCCGAGGGTCTACGCGCTCGGGCACCGCAGCAAAGCCGAGGCCCTCGGGCTGCTCGGTGGGCATGTCCTTCATCGAGTGCACCGCGAAGTCGACGCTGCCCTCGAGCAGCGCCTCCTCGAGCTCCTTCGTGAACAGCCCCTTGCCCCCCACCTCGGCGAGGGGACGGTCCTGCACCCGGTCACCGCGGGTGGAGATGATGACCAGCTCCACCGGGCGACCGCTCGCGGCGGTGATGGCGTCGGCCACCTGCTGGGACTGGGCGCGGGCCAGCAGGCTCCCACGGGTTGCCAGGCGCAACGGCTCGCTCATCGCTCGTCCTCCTTCCAGGCGCCCAGCAGGTACTCCAGCCGCAGCGCGTCGCCCTCCTGGGCGGCCTCGTGGATGCCCCGCAGCGGATCGTGCAGGATCTTCTTCACCAATGCCTTGGTCAGGGCGTCCAGCTGTTCCTGCTGCTCGGGATCGAGCGACTCGATCAGCTTCTGGCTGCGGGCCAGCTCGACCTGACGCAGCTGCTCCGCCTTCTGGGTGATGACGCCGATCCGCGGACCGATCTCCACCCGGGCGAGGGACTGCACGAAGCGCATCGCCTCGCCCTTGACCACGTCCTCGGCACTCTGGCGCGCCTTCTCCCGCGCCGCGAGCCCCTCCTCGACCACCTGCTTGAGGTCGTCCACGTTGAAGAGGTAGGCACCGTCGAGGTCGTCGATGGCGGGCTCGATGTTGCGCGGCACCGAGAGGTCGACCAGGAACAGGGGCGCGTAACGCCGCCTGCGAAGCGCCTTTCGGACCATCTGGCGGGTCACGATCGGCTCCGTCGCACCGGTCGCGGTGATGACCACGTCCACCCGCGGCAGGTACTCCTCGAAGCGATCCCAGGCGATCGGCGTGGCGCCGTAGCGATCCGCCGTCTCGACCGCGCGCTGGTAGGTCCGGTTGGCGATCACCAGCTCCTCGAGCCCCGCCGTCTGCAGGGCGTGGCCGACCTGCTGGCCCATCTCGCCCACGCCCAGCAGCAGGGCGCGGCGTCCGTCGAGATCACCGAAGATCTGCAGCGCGAGATCCACCCCGGCGTTGCCAACGCCGACCCGGAAGCGCCCGATGTCGGTCTCGGAGCGGACCCGCTTGGCCACATGGAGCGTGCGGCGGGAGAGTGCCGACAGCACCCGCCCCATCGCCGCGTGGTCCTCGGCGAGGCGCACCGCGTCCTTCACCTGCCCGAGGATCTGCGGCTCGCCGACGACCAGGGAGTCCAGCGAGCTCGCCACCCGGAACAGGTGCTGGATGGCGTCGATGCCCTCGTGCTGGAACAGGAAGCGGTCGACGTCCTCGCCCTTGGGTCCTCGAAAGCTCCGAAACCAGCTGCGGACTCCGGTGGCGCCGCCCTCCCCGGGCACCGCGTACAGCTCCACCCGGTTGCAGGTGGACACGATCAACGCCTCCTCCACCAGCCCCCGCTCGCGCAGCAGGGAGAGGTGGCGGGCGACGCCTTCCTCGTCCAGCGCCAGCCGCTCGCGCACCTCCACCGGAGCGGTGTGGTGGTTGACCCCGAGCGCCACGATGCGAACGTCAGGGGCCATAGGCGTGCCACCCCTGGACGACGAAGTTCAGCACCAGCATCGAGAAGATGAGGCCCGAGAAGCCGACAATGGAGAACAGCGCCGACCAGCGACCCCGCCAGCCCGCGACCAGGCGCACCTGCAGGGCGATGCCGTACCAGGCCCAGATCACCAGCGTCAGCAGGACCTTGGGGTCGAAGAAGAAGGGCTCGGTCAGGCTGGCAGCGGCCCAGGCCCCGCCCGCGGCGATCCCGAGGGTCAGGAACGCAAAGCCGAAGAGCGTGGACCGAAACTGGATGCGGTCCAGCACCTCGAGGCTGGGCAGGCGCTTGAGCGCCGCGAGGTTCTTCTTGCCCTTCAGCCGGGAGCGCACGAACAGGAACATCACGCCGACCGCGGCGGACAGGGAGAAGCCGCCCAGCCCGGCGAAGATGAGCCCGAGATGCAGCGGCAGCCAGGGCGACGACCCGCCGGTCTCGGCGAGCGCGGACACGGTCTTGTGCGGCACGACCATGCCCGTCGCGAGCACCACGACCGACAGCGGCGCCAGCAGCAGGCCCAGGGAGCGCAGCCGATCCGAGGCGCCCACGATGACGTAGGCGACCATCATGCCGAGGGCAGCCGCGGACAGCGCCTCCGGGAAACCCGGCGTTCCACCCCGCCAGAGCGCCGCTCCAACCAGCGTCAGCAGGTGCACCGCCGTGCCGATGAGCGCCACGGTCCGGCCGTGGGTCCGCACCCACGCCCCCAGCGCCTTCGGGATCAGGTGATCCAGGGCCAGGATGGCGTACAGGACGATCGGTACGAGGTAGGGAAGGCGCTCCATGAGCGGGGACGCCTAACCCAAGGAACCAACCGAGCGAGGACCAGGCAGGACTAGCCTACGTGGGGCTGGACCAGCTGCTGCAGCGCGCGGAGGCCACCACCGGCGCCCACCTTGCGACCGACCTCCTTGCCACCCTTCACCACGACCAGCGTCGGGATGTTGGTGACGCCGAAGTGCGCGGCGGTGCGGCGGTGGTTCTGCACGTCCACCTTCACCACCTTGAGCTTGCCACCCTGCTCCTCGGCGAGCTGGTGCACCAGGGGGGAGATGGCCTTGCAGGGCGCACACCAGGTGGCCCAGAAGTCGATCAGGACCGGCGTGTCCGAGTCCAGGACCTCGGACTGGAAGTTGCTGTCGGTCACATCCATCACGTCGGCCACGGGACCTCCACTGGCTCACCACGGGTTGGTCCCCTCTCCTAGTCGCGCAGCCACGCGTGGCAAGCATCCTGCCCCTCCACTGTGGTGCACCCGATCCGATGGAACACGTGGAGGTCACGCTTGCCCGAGCCCGAAGCCGAGCTCGAACAGCTGAGACCAGAGCTCGCACGTCGCTTCTTCGAGGAGTGGGACGCGCGCCTGGTCACGCTGCTGCCGCTGGTAGCCTCTCCCCTGCTGCTCACGATCACGGTGCTGTCGGCCCGACCGCTGCTCACCTTCTTGGGCCTCACGGCCTACGTCGTCTTCAACGTGGCGCTGTCCAAGCTCTCCCATCGGGCGGGCTTCGCCTTCATCTACAACACGCCGCGCTCCCTTGGAAACGGATCGTTGACCTTCGCTGCCGCCGTCCTCGCCGGGCCGCTCGCGCCGGTCTGGCTGATGGGCGTCGTCAACATGTTCGGGTCCATGTCGCTGGCGACGCGGCGGGACGCCCTGTTCTCCGCCCTGTTCTGCTACGGCGGCTACATCGTCGGCAGCCTGCTCGCCGGGGCCACCTGGGATGCGCTCCTCATCGGCTCGGTCGTCCACCTCGCCATCGGCGTGCTCGCCGACGTGCTCTACCGCTCCCTGCGCGAGAAGAGCGTCGAGCAGCAGCTCGCCACCCTCCAGGCCGAGCACGCCGCCGAGGGGCTCACCACCGCGCTGGCCGCTCGCAAGCAGTTCCTCGCCAACATGAGCCACGAGATCCGGACCCCACTGAACGGCGTGCTTGGCATGGCCGAGCTGATGGTCCACACCCCGCTCACCGACGATCAGGCCCGCATGCTCGCGGTCATGCGCGACAGCGGCGCCGGCCTGCTCACCGTCATCAACGACATCCTCGACCTGTCCCGCATCGAGGCCGGGCGGATGACCCTGGATCCGCAGCCCTTCGACGTCCGGGCCCTGGTCAGCGCCACCATCTCCCTGCTCCGCCCCACCGCCGAGGCGGCCGACGTCGATCTGCAGCTGCAGACCGACGACCGCAGCCTGCCCGAGTTCGTCCTCGCCGATGCCAACCGGGTCCGCCAGGTCATCCTCAACCTCGTCGGCAACGCGATCAAGTTCACCCACGGGGGCACGGTGACCCTCGGGGTCGGCTGGACCGAGGACCACCTGCACGTCACCGTCACGGACACGGGCATCGGCATGTCCGCCGAGCAGCTCGCCAGGATCTTCCAGCCCTTCGAGCAGGCCGACGCCTCCACCAACCGGCGGTTCGGCGGCACCGGCCTGGGCCTCGCGATCTCCCGCCAGCTCGTCGAGCTCATGGGCGGCGAGCTCCGCGCCACCAGCGCCCCCGGCGTCGGCAGCATGTTCTTCTTCGACGCACAAGCCCCGGTCGCCATCGCCCCGCTGTCGAGCACCGCACCCGAGGACGACGCCACCTTCGACGCGCTGCACCTGGTCATCGTCGACGACAACCCGGTCAACCGCGCGGTCGCCAGCGGCATGCTCTCCCGGCTCGGCTGCGAGCTGACCCTGTTCGAGTCCGGCGAGCTGGTCCTGGACGCCATGCTCGGCAGCAGCTCGCCGCTGGTCCCGGACCTGGTCTTCATGGACTGCCAGATGCCCGGCATCGACGGCTTCGAGGCCACCCGCCGCCTCCGCAGGGCAGGCTGGGTCGGTCCGATCATCGCGCTCACCGCCGCCGCCACGGTCGAGGAGCGCGCCGCCTGCATCGACGCCGGCATGGACGGGGTCGTCACCAAGCCCGTCACCCTCGACGCGCTCACGACCGCCATCGCCCATCACACCCGCGAGGATCCGCTGCGGTCCGTAGGCTAGCCCCCGTCAGATCCGGGCGGCGGCCATCGACGCGACGCGCTCGGCAGTCTCGAAGGTGCCGATCCGCTCGGCCACGACCCACAGCTGCACCCGCTCGACCGGCTCGGTCGGGGTGCGGCCCTCCGCGCGCAGGGCGACGATGAGCTCGTAGCAGCGGCGATCGAGGTCCCGGGCGACCAGCAGGTCCCAGCCGCGGGCCTCGTCCGGATCGACCACGACGACCCGCGGGTGGGCGAGCGTGCGGCCCAGCTGGGGGTTCCAGGCGCCGACCTCGTGGAAGCGATAATCGGCGAGATCTGCCGCGATTCCGCGGGCCCGCAGCGAGTCGCAGACGTCCTGCAGCGAGCCCTCGAGGCGATCGGTGGGCAGGTGCACCTGCTCGAAGGCCTCCCAGGGCCGCCAGGTGCCGGTGTCGGGATCGAGGAACTCCATCGCCCCGACGCGCAGCTTGTAGTCCATGGACACATCGCCGGGGAGCACGTAGCCGGCGTAGTGGTAGCGGAGTCCGAGCCTGCGGGCGTGCTCGACCTCGAGCAGCAGGGTCCAGAAGCCCAGCCCGTGGCGGCGGTAGGCCGGATCGTAGACGCCCATCAGGGACTGCAGGCTCTCACGTCCCAGGTCGAACGCACAGAATCCGGCCAGGCGCCCGTACTGGTCCCGCAGCGCCAGCTCCCGCGTGCGGAAGCGGTCCAGCGGCGCCCCGCCGTGCAGGGCGCCCTCGAGGGTGGTCGGTCGGTGGCCCTGGGCGACGGTCAGGTAGCGCCGGTAGACCTCCTCGTGCTCCTGGTCGAGCACGAGGGGCTGGTCCGTGACCGTGAACGTCGCGCCGTTGCGCTTGTGCAGGCGCCGGTGCGAGCGGCGTTGTCGATAGGCGTCCAGATCGGTCCGCGTCCACACCGCGTCGCGGAGCACGCCGTCCCGGGCCCACACGAAGCGGCAGGTGACCATGGCCTGGCCGATCCGGTACCAGCCCAGTCGCAGGTAGCGGTCGAGGTCTTGCGGTGGGACGTCGGTGGGGTGGTGGATCCGCGTGTACACGCCCACATCCTAACGCGGAGTTCGGGAACCCACCGCTGTCGCGACCACTGCAGGCGCATCCGTCGCGACCGCGGGTCGGACCCCCTCTGCGGGCGAGGCCAGGCTGTTCAGCGTCACGAGACCGAGCACGACGAGCCCGACAAGCGACGGGACTCCCCAGATGAGCGCTTCTCGCATGCAACCTCCTCGACGGCCAAGGGGGGAGCATCGGCAGCAGCGCAGGGAGCTTGAGCGATCTTCTGTAGTTTTGCGGCCGCGAACGTCAGCGACGAGCCTGCAGGGCCGCGAACTCGGCGCCGCCGACGATGGCGAACGCGTCCACCGCACCCTCCCAGATCACCTCGACCCGGGACACGCTGGGAGGCACGCCGTAGCGGCGCAGCCAGTCGACCGCAGGCATCAGGCGGGCGCGCGCGGCGGTCAAGCCCCCGCCGATCGCCACCACGTCGGGCGCAAACGTGTTGACCAGGGTCACCAGCGCCTTGCCCAGGTGCTCCGCCGCCGCGTCGAGCACCTCGTCCGCCCACACCTCCCCGGACTCCGCGGCCTCCACCAGGTCCTCGCCGCAGGTCACCGCGTGCCCCCGCTCAGCCGCCGCAGCGACCAGACCGACCGTGCCGCACCAGGTCTCCAGGCAGCCGATCCCGCCGCACCCGCACCGGCGCGCCCCGCCGACGTAGATGTGGCCGAGCTCCGCCGCGGTGCCTCCGCGACCGACCAGGGGCCTTCCCTCGAGGATCACGCCGCCGCCGACGCCGGTCCCGAGGGTGAGCAGCACCAGATCCTCGGTGCCCCCGCGCACGCGCCACAGGCCCAGCGCCGCCGCATTGGCGTCGTTGCCCACGGCGACGGGCACACCGAGGGCGTCCCGCAGCGCTCCGGCGAGGTCGACCCCGGTGAACTCGGGGAAGTTGGGCGAGCCCAGCACCACGCCCTGCCGCACGAAGCCGGGCATGCCCACGCCGACCGAGGTCCCGCCGAGCTCGCGGTGCAGCTCGGCCACCCGAGACACGACCTCGCCGACGGAGCGCACCTGCAGCGGCACGCGGGCGACCTCCGACGTGATCGCTCCGTCGGCGACCCGAGCCGCGCGCACCCCTGTGCCTCCGATGTCCACGCCGAGCATCCTGCTATCCTCCCCACGAGACGGGCCGATCCGCAGCGCCAGCAAGCTGAAGCTGCGAGCGCGGCCCGCCCGTCCTATCGTGCTGGACGTGACAGGGGGTGCAGGGCGTGTTCGTTCGTGCCACCCTCGCCGTTCACCACGCGTGACCCCCGGATGACGCCACGATGGAAACGAGCCTCGTCGACCAGTACTGCCCCGCCGCGCACGAAGCCCCGGTCACCGCTGCCGTCTACGACATGACGTCCGGCGCCAGCGCCACCGCAGACGAGTGGGGCATCGTCGCCGTGACCCGCCAGGGAGAGAGCTTCCCCGGCCTCATCTTCCAGCCTGGCGACGCCATCCGCGGCGGCCTGGCCATCTCGCCGGGCGGCTCCCTGGTCGCGGTGGGCGACGACGCCGGCACCATTGCGGTCTTCAATACCTGGGAGGGAACCTGCGTCTTCGAGGACTACCCCGAAGAGGGCACCGCCCCCCGTCAGATCAAGGCGATGGCGTTCAACCGGGACAACATCCTGCTCGCCACCCTCGCCAGCGACGGCGTCATTCGCGTCTTCGACATCAGCCGCTGGGAGCTGGTCGGCAAGTGGAACGGCTTCGGCGGCGAGTCCATCCAGTTCAACAGCGCCGGCGACAAGATCCTCGCGATCGACACCCTGGGTCAGACCAAGCTGCTGGACATCGTCAGCTACGAGATGATCGATCTCGAGATGGTGCCGGGCGGCGTGCGCCTCGCCCGCTTCACCCCCGACGACGCCTACGTCGTGACCATGGGCCAGGGCGGCATCGCGCTGATCCGCATGCCCGACGGTCGCATCGTGCAGAGCTTCACCGCCCGCGGCAGCTCCGGCATGATCTCGCTGGTCGTCAGTCCCCAGGGTGACGAGGTCGCCGCCATCACCCAGCGCTCGGTCCACACCTTCTCGCTGCCCGACCTGCAGCCCGTCAACAGCGAGCACCACGGAGCCGACGAGCCCTCCGCCGCGGCGGTCTGGGACTGGCGCGGGGTCGCGGTCGGCGGCCACGACGGCCTGCTCCATCGCCCGGGCAGCAAGCCCTCCCTGCCCCCGGTCGTCTGCGTCGGCGGCTTCGGCGACTTCCGGGTCAGCGTGCACGGCGAGCGGGTGGCCGTCTGGTCGAAGGGCCGCATGAAGCGCCCGTTCAAGGCCAAGATGCGCTTCATCGAGACCCGCATCGACCGCGACGGCCGCCTCCTGCTCGGCCTGCCCGACGACGGCTCCGGCGTGCAGGTCTTCGAGGCCCGCACCGGCCGCCACCTGCTCGACTGTGGGCCCGACACCGCGGACACCATCAAGATGGAGGTCGGCGGACCCATCGTCGCGGTCGCCCTGCGCGACGGCGGCATGCGCTGGTACGACCTCAAGAACAACAGCGTGCTCGAGCTCCCCTGGGTGCAGACCTTCGCCCTGTCCGGCTCCGGCACCTGGCTCGGCGTCGTGACCCCCCGCGGCGAGGTCCGCGTGCTCGACCCCGCGACCGGCAAGGACGCCATCCCCCGCCCCGAGCCCCTCGCCGACGTGCCCATCAAGCAGCTCTCCTTCATCAACCGGCGCCCGGACATGCTCGTGCTCGACGACGAGGGCGTCATGGGCCTGTACGACCTCACCGAGTCGGTCACGAAGGAGCTTCCCGCCGTCGGCCAGGACGTGCTCGACTTCAACGTCGACGTCGACCGCCTCTGGGGGATCACCGGCGGAGACTACGCCGCCATCCGCTTCCAGGAGCCCGAGCAGGGCACCGCGACCATCATCTACTGCCACCTGCGCAAGGGCGAGGTCGTCAGCGAGGTGCCCGGCCTGCTGCCCTACGCCTGGGTCGACCCCGAGACCGGCAACATCCTGCAGCCCGCCCGCGGCGGCGCCCTGCTGGAGATGGACATGCACGGCAACGAGCTGAAGGTCTACCGCTCGCTCCCCGAGGGCGAGTGGATCACCTTCAACGCCAAGGGCGTGCTGCAGGCCAGCGACAACGCCGGGATCTAGGCCGATCCTGCGGGAGGCCTACCAGCTCCCGGACAGCCCCAGCCGCACGTTTCCGGTGAGCATGGGCGCAGCGTCGACGTCGGTCCGCAGGTACAGCGCGCCCAGCTCGCTCTCGAAGCGGATCCGCTTGTAGATGGGACCATCGAGCGAGAGCGTGGCGCCGCGGCCCTCGAGCCCGGGCAGATCGCGAACCAGCCAGCGGTCGCCGAGGGGGCGCATGGCCAGTCCGGCCTGGCCGTGAACGCCCAGCACGACCTCGCGGATCGGGCGTTGCAGGCCGAGCTTCACCATGCCCCGCGGATCGCCGGCCCCAGCCTGTCCCTCGAAGCGCAGGTCCACGTCGGCGAGGCCCTCGAAGCGCACGGTCCAC
>CALATR010000828.1 GCA_937891875.1 uncultured Pseudomonadota bacterium
CGGCACGCCCTCGCCGTCACTGGCGGCGGAAACCCCCAGCTGCGCCTGCTCGCCGAGCGCTGGCGTGCCCTCGGGCCGGGTGACGACGAGGTCTGGGCGTTCCACGCGACCAAGCCCGCCCTCGCGGCGGACGCGGTGGCGACGACCCAGCTGGGCATGGGCGACGCCACCTTCGACTTTGCCGACGTGCGCGTGGGCGTCGAGGAGGACCCGTCGCGGGGCGTGCTGGACGTGGTGTTCTGGCACCCGGTGTTCCGCACCGCACCCGAGGAGGTCCGGGGTCAGCTGACCTTCATCACGCTGGACTCCGTGCTGGGCGAGGACGCGGTCGAGCGGTGGCTCGGCGGGATCGACATGGCCACCGAGCCGGTCGTGGACGGCGTCGATCTCGTGACCCTGCGGGCGCGAGTGGATGCGCTCGCCGAGCGGGACCAGGAGGGGGCGTGGATCGTCGGGGAGGGGCCGGACGCGGACACCGGGCTTGCATGCGTGTACGCGCTGGACCGGAGCGTGCGGCGGTGGGACCACCCGCTGTGCGACACCTTCGTGCGGGTCGTCCTGCCGTATGCGGCCAACGAGGGCGGCATGCCGGCAGACCCCGAGCTCATGGACGTCTTGTCGGCGTTGGAGGAGGATCTCCAGCGGGCGATCGGGCCGGGCGGCGTGCACCTGGGTCGCCGCACTGGAGCCGGCAGCCGCATCCTGTTCTTCTACCTGGACGGCCGCGACGACCTGCCCGACCGGGTCCGCGCCTGGGCCGCCCAGTGCCCCCGGCCATGCGAGGTCCACCTGGAGCGGGATCCGCTGTGGCAGCTACGGCCCGGGTGATTTGCGGTGTGCCGGATCTGGCGGTGGGGCGGGGGCGGGTCGAGGCGCCGCTCGGCACAGAGGCACCGAGGCACAGAGGGGTGCTCAGAGGGGAAGGTGGTGGTTCGAGCGGTGGCTTTCACCGCGGAGGAGCTGAGCGCCGGAGGTCTGACGGAGGGGGCTGGGAAGGGCGTGGCTGAGACGCGGTTCAGTTGGCCTGTGGAGCCGATCCTGCCGGGCGGTCGTCCTCTTCTTGGTCGCCAGAGACGACGACGCGCTTGCCCTCCCCGACGATCGGGTCCTCGAGACCCTTCCCGCCCGAGCGACTGCGCGCCGTCCCACCACTCCCACCTCACCTCCGTCCGATCTCCGGTCCACCGCTCCTCCGTGGTGAAAACAGACGTTTAAAATGGCGAATCGCTCTCTGTGCCCCCCTCGGTGCCTCTGCGCCTCTGTGCCGAGTACCGCCCCTACCCCCCGCAACCCCACGGACAGACCCGTCACC
>CALATR010000829.1 GCA_937891875.1 uncultured Pseudomonadota bacterium
CCCCCGCCGATCAGCGGGTAGACCTGACGCTCCCAGCGGGTGGCGATGTACGCCTGCCAGGTCTTGGGCTCGAAGCCGAGCGGGGTGGTGTCGGCCATCGGCGCTGCCGGCGCGTCGGTGTCCTCGCCCTCGGCGGGAGCCTCGGCGCCCTCCTCGGTGGAGGCCTCGGTGCCGGTGGTGGCCATGGGCGCGACCAGGTCCGCGGCGCGGGCCACGGAGAGCAGCACGTCGCCCTGGCTGCGGGTGTTGTACAGCGGGGTCATGGCCGGCTGGCGGAGCAGCAGGGTGCCGTCGCCCAGGTCCTCGTCGCCCCAGTCCTCGAAGGCGGTGCTGGTCGGCAGGACCAGCCCGGCCTTGGCCGAGGTCTCGGACGGATGCGAGCTGAGCGCGACCACCAGGCCGACCTTGCCCAGTGCATCGGCGAAGCCGAGCCCGGGGGGAAGGCTGTAGACGGGGTCGACGTCGTCCACGAGCAGCACGCCGACCTGACCGGCCTTCATCTTCTCGACGAGGGCGGTCACGTCCTTGGTGCCGTGGAGCGGGCCGGCGTAGCCGTCGGTCTGGACCGTCTTGCCGACGTTGCCGCTGACCACGTTGATCAGCAGGGTGGCGACGGCGAGATCGACGTCCTCGACCGCGCCGGGGAAGGCGACGGCGGAGCTGGCCTTGGCGAAGGCGCTGGCCACCTTCTTGAGCTTGTCGAGCTCGACGCCGGCCGCCGTGGCGTTGGCCGCGGGGTCGACGCCGGAGAGCATGGCGTTGGCCGGACCGGCGTAGCCCTTCTCGTCGGCGATGAGCTTCGCGATGGCGAACGCCGCCGCGACCTCGCCACCGGCGTGGGGAGCGACCCAGTCGTCGGCGTTGGCGCCGCTCTGGTCCTGGTGCGGGGAGACCAGGGCGAACCGGGCGATGAAGCCGCCGTGGTTCGGGTTCTTCGCCATGGCGAAGTCGTGGGACAGCGCGGAGCCGCCCCAGCTGCCCAGGAAGGCCGCACCGAACGAGAGCACGTAGTGCGCATCGCTGATGGTGTAGCGGGGCAGGCGGCGCTCACCGAAGACGATCTCGGCGGCGCGGGCCTCGGCGGCGCGGCCGACCGGCTGCCAGTGCACCGCGTTGCCGTCGGTGAAGTCAGCGATAAGCTGGGCCATCGAGCCGGAGCGGTACGGACCGATCCAGGCGACGGTCTTGCCGCCGGCGCGGGCGTCCTTGACTGCTGTGGCCAGCTTGGACAGCCCGGCGTCCCAGGTGGTCGAGGCGCCGCCGTCCATGGGCCCGCGGACGCGGTCCGGGGCGTAGGTGCGCTGCAGCTCGAGCAGGGCCGACTTGGGCACCGCGGACGGGGCCTTGCCGGCGGCCACCAGCTGACGGTTGGCGCCGACGTTGATCACGCGGCCGTCACGATGGCGGGCGGTGACCGGGAAGGCGTCCGGGCCGGTGGTGATGGTGGTCGCGAAGAACGTGGGCGTGCCGGGCGTCACCTGCTCCGGCTTCACCAGGTAGGGGAGGATCTCCTCCACCGGCGTGCGGTACCAGTTGTCGTCCCAGTTGCACGCAGACGCGGTGGCGGCGGTCGCGCCCGCCAGGCCGAGCGCCTTCATGAAATCGCGGCGGTTCAGGCTTGCCATGGGGCGTCCTCTACTTGTGGCAGGTCCAGCAGTCCTTCAGCTCAGCTCGCCGAAGATCCGCCTTGTCGCCGTAGTTCTTGTCGACGGTCGGGTGCTGGGCATGGCAGTCGATGCACCAGCCCATCTGCATGGTCGTCTCGCGGATGTTCACGTTCACGACGTGGTTCTCCACGATGGCATCGCCGGTCTGGTGGTCGATGCCGACCTGGACCTTCTCGGGCATGCCCTGAAGCTGCATCTGACCGTGGCACTCGGTGCAGTCCACGCCGGCCCGGATGTGGGGCTTGTGGGCGAAGTGCACGAAGTCGGGGAGGTCGTGGACCTTCTTCCAGGGGAGCGTCTCGCCCTGACCCTGGGCGAGCAGCGCCTTCTCCTCATCGGAGAGACCACCGCCATAGGCGGCCTTCATCCAGGCATCGCCCTGACCGCGCTCCCAGAACTTCGTCAGCTCCTGGATCTGCGGGCGGTCCGTCATGGCCCACTTGTGACAACCCATGCACGTCTGGACTGGCGGGATGCCGGAGTGCTTGGACTTGCGTGCCTCGGAGTGGCAGTACTGGCACTCCATGCCCAGGACCTGGGCGTGGGTGTAGTGCGGGAACGCGATGGGCTGGGGCAGCGCGACGCCGGTCACGTAGCCGGAGCCGATCTGGTAGTCGTACTCGCTGTTCAGCACCGAGTCGCGGTCTGCGGCGTCGGGCGTGACGGCGAAGACCTGGTCGGTGTTGCCCGGAGGCATCGGGAAGGCGTGCGTGTCGAGGGGGATCGCGGGATCCCCCGAGACGTCGCTCGCCTCGAGACAGCCGACGCTGGCGAGTGCCAGGAGGGCGAGTGCGGTGAACCGCGGGAAGGGCATGGAGCCTCCGAGCCTGGGTCCTGAGTCCACGGAAGACAGGCCGCTAACGATCACGATGACATCCTGAAACACGGCGCAATCATGTGTGGCACCAGTGTGGTGACCGGCATGGGTCGCGTCCTGGACGGGGCGCGACCATCGCCCGGCGTGGCCCTCCTTGCAACCCCTGACGGTGAGGTCACCGTTGGTCAGCAAGGCGGGCCGCCCAGCATCTCGGTCGTTCGCCCAACGTGCGATAGGAACACGATGTTGCACCTCGAACAGACCCGGGTGACCCAGGTGCGCGAGAGGTGACCTTGCGCATTCCGTACTCGTCGGCCGCCCTGCTCCTGCTGCTTGCATGCACCGGGACCAGCGCACCCCCCAAGGCTCCCGATGCCGCTCCGTCGAGCATGCCGACCATGGAGCCGCCAAAGGTGCCAGAAGCGCCGGCGGACGCCACGGACGACGGCGCTCCGACCGCGCCGGGCGACGTCGTCGAGGTCCCGACGCAGGATCCGGCCACCGACGCCGCGGCGCTCTACGCCCAGTGCGAGGGCCGCCTGGAGCAGCCCGAGGCGGAGGGGGAGTGCTCGGCCGATGCCGACTGCGCCCCCGCCGGCTGCAGCTCCGAGCGCTGCATCACGAAGGCGTCTGCCGAGGGCCTGATGGGCACGTGCGAGATGCTGCCCTGCTTCGAGGTGGTCGACACGTGCAGCTGCCAGGAAGGGCGCTGCCGCTGGTCCCTGAAGTGATCCGGCGATGACCCGACTGCGGATCACGGGCGGACAGGCGCGGGGACGGGTGCTCAAGGAGCCGGTCGGGCCGGGGGTTCGTCCCACCACCGATCGCGTCCGCGAGGCGCTCTTCTCCATGGTCGGACAGGATCTGGCCGGCCAGACCTTCCTCGACGCGTACGGAGGTTCCGGGATCGTGGCGATCGAGGCCTGGTCTCGTGGGGCCGAGGTGACCATCGTCGAGCGCGATCGCCGCACCCTGAAGGCGCTGGAGCGTCGGGGCGCCGAGGTCGGCGTGCAGTGGACCCTCGTCCCGGGCGACGTGCTGCGCAGGGTGGCCAGCCTGCCGGTCGTGGACGTGGTGTTCGCGGATCCACCGTACGCGCTCGACCCCGAGCCGATCGTGCGCGCCCTCGCGCCCCTCGCTCGCCGCCTGCTCATCATCGAGGCCGCGTCGGTCGCCACCCTGCCCGACCGCATCGACGGACTCGTCCGCGACCGCGCCCGGTCGTATGGCCGCTCGGAGCTGCTCTTCTATGCGCGCGAGGCCGAGGCTACCTGACGTTGCGGCAGTGCACGGTCTCGAACGTGCCGGCCGCGGTGCCATCCACGAAGGTGGCCTCGAAGCTGCCGATCACGGCGTCCTCGGACGCGGAGTCGACCGTCAGGCGGTACTCCTCACCGGTCTCCGCGTCGATCGCCTTGGAGCTGCCCGAGGGCACGTCGGAGTTGAACAGGCGCCAGGCGTCGATCGGGGCCTCGGACTCGGCATCCTGGATGTAGGTGCCCGGGCTGGGCGACTCGTCCACCGCGAAGCTGAACTGCACCGCGAGGAACTCCTGGTCGGAGGTGGCCTCGTTGGAGCCGAAGTAGTTGCGGGTCACCCAGGACATGTCCAGGCAGTCCATCTTGCGGTCCACGAGCACGATGAAGCTGGTGCCGTGGTAGGCGGTCAGCTCGTCGCCGAAGGAGAAGGGGCCGATGGTCCCCTGGACATCGCCTTCGCCGTAGGTGGCGCCTCCACCGCATGCAGCGAGGAGCAGGGGCAGGGCCAGGACCGTCAGTGCGCGCATGAATCCTCCGACAACCACGCCAGTGGCGTGATGGACGGCGCAGCATAAGCAACGCGTCCGTGACTGTCACCCGCGGAGACCCGCATGCGACATCCCCTCGACGAATCCTGCCAGGCCCTGCTGACCCTCGAGCGCGTCGTCCCGGAGCGACCCGGCGCGGTCCTCGTGGAGCGGCGTGACGGTATCACCTGGTTTCTCCTGGACAACCCGCGGGCACACAACGCGCTGACCGTGACCATGATGCGCCAGCTGGCGGAAGCGGTGCGGGATCTGGCCGAGGCGTCGCCGGGGATCGTCGCGGTCGCGTCGGCGCACGGCAGCACGTTCTGCGCGGGGGGTCACCTGGGCCAGGTTCGGGAGGCGCTGGTGGATCCGCAGGCAGCACGCCTGATGTCGGAGTCCATGCAGACCGTGCTGGATGCACTGCTGGACCTTCCCCACCTCTCGGTCGCTGTGCTCGAAGGGGCCGCGATCGGAGGAGGTGTGGAGCTCGCGAGTGCCTGTGACCTGCGCGTCGGAACGGCGGAAGCAGTGGTCCATGCGGCACAGGTGCGGCTTGGGGTGACCTGCGGCTGGGGCGGCGCGGCGCGGCTGGTGCGCCACCTGGGGCGCCGGCAGGCTCTGCGCCTGCTCACCCGTTCGGAGCCGCTCGATGCGGTGGCTGCCCGGGAGATCGGCATGCTCGACGCCATCGCGTCCGGCGATCGCATGGCCCTCGTGCACGCGGCGGTCGGCAACGCGCTGCACCACCCGGCGGCCTCGGTCGGTGCTGCCAAGGAGCAGATCGTCGACGCCGAGCACGACCGTGGCGAGGCGGCCGAGATCTTCCTGTCGGTCTGGGGCGGCGCCGACCACCGGGCCGCCCTGCAGAAGTGACGTTCAGTCCTGGACCTTTCGGCGGCGACGCAGCGCGGCGACCAGGAGCGGGAACAGCACCAGGGTGAGCCCGCGGCCGTTGACGATGCCGCCCGGGCCACAGCCCGAGTCGCAGCCTTCGCCTCCGGTGTCGCCGCAGCCGCCCGCGCCCCCGCAGCCGCCCGTGCCGTAGGTGACCGGACCGGCGCCGGCGAAGAAGCCGAACCAGTCGTTGCTGCCACCGGTGGGACCGGCGTCGAGCGACTGCAGGCCCACGGTACCGAAGGCGGGGAGCTGGAAGGACAGCCCGGAGAGCGCGTCACCGAGGATCGGCGCGGCGAGGGCGTCGAACAGGCCGCCGACGTTGCCGGCGATCTCCTCCTCCCGGCCGGGCGCCAGCTCGTTCGGGCGTACGGTGGCGTCGAGGTCGTCGCCGGAGAGGGCCACGTCCAGGGCGAGCTCGCCGGTGGTGCCGTCGAAGAGCATGTCCGCGCCGGCCTCGAGGTCGAGGTCCATGCCCACGATGAGGGCCTCGCGCCCGTCGAGCTCGGCGTACATGTCCAGCTGCAGCGCCTCGGCGCGCAGGGTCACGTCGTGGGGGCCGGTGGGCACGGCGTAGGGCGCCTGGGTCGGGCGGACCTCGATGGCCATGGGCCTGGCCTCGGGGAAGAGATCGTCGAAGGCGTCGCCGGCGACCAGCCCGAGCAGGCCGGTGTTGATGGGCAGGTCGCCCTGGGAGCCCGACAGGTCGAAGCACAGGGCGCCGCCGCGGGTGGCGGCGAAGAGCACCTGGTTGACGAAGTCATCGTCCGCCTTGATGCCGATGTCGTAGCGGCCGACGCCGTCGGTGCTCTCCTTGATGCCGGGCAGGGTGCCGGCCGTCGAGCGCGATCCCTCGAGGTCCAGCCCGGCGACGCACGGAGACTCGTCCGCCTCGGCGAGCCCGCGGGTGACGAGGCGCATGCCCGCCGGCCGGATGGCCACGTCGTAGGGCTCGATCTGTACGTGCATCATCGCGTCGTTGAACTCGAACTCCTCGTCCAGACGGAAGCTGTTGAAGGCGTCCTCCAGCTGGGGCTCGAGGTCGGTCACGAGATCCTGGATCTGGTCGTCGATGAGGCCCTCGACCGGGCCCAGCACCAGGTCGAACAGGGAGAAGTCGATGTACTCGAGGATGTCGTTGATGCTGCCGATCCAGCAGTTGTCGACCTGGATGTCGGTGCCGGTGAGGGTCCAGTCCCAGTCCACCGTGGAGATGGTGGCGTCGAGCACGCGGTTGCCGTCGCCGTCGACGACCACGTTCATGTAGACCTTGGTGTCGACCGTCAGGTCCACCGGCCGCACGTGGAAGTCGCAGTCGGCGATGGTCCAGGGACCGCCGAGCCAGCCCGGCGTCTTGTAGACGAACTTCACCTTGGCCGGGTTGGACGGCGTGTTCACCAGCACCTGGGCGTCCGCCGAGACCTGCAGGTAGCCGTTCTGCGGGCTGATGCTGACGTCGCCGAGCGAGATGTCGGTGTCGATGCCCCGGATCGACAGCTCCCAGTCGAACGCGAGGCTGCCCTTCTGCACCACGTCCGGGATCGGCAGCTCCGTCGGCACGAGGTCGGGCAGGGTCTTGCTGATCTCGACGAAGCCGTCGTCGGTCACGTCGATGATGATCGCCTCGTCGATGGCGTCCCCGGCGGGAACCTCGGCGGAGGCGACCGTGGGAAGGCCCAGCCCGGCGAGCAGCGCGAGGGCCGCGGTGGCGGAGACCGCAGATTGGAAGGGCAGATCGGAGCGAATCATGCACACCTCGGCCGACAGGGCCGTCAGAAATCGAGCCCCACAATACCGCCTGGGATCGCCATCGACCAGATGATGCCGCATCCAGGCGGATCAGTCCCCGTCCAGGCGGGCAAGCTCGGCGGCCAGGAAGGTCACGCGCTGCAGGGAGTCGTCGCGCACGGCTGGGGCGCTGTCACCGACCTGGCGAGCGAGGTCCGCGTGGTAGTCGTGGTGGTGCTGCAGGTGCGCGCGCAGGTGCGGATCGCGCGATCGCAGCAGGAGCGGCCCGTAGGCGAGGGTGAGGCCGGTCGCCGCCTCCGCTCCGGGCACGACGCGCACGACCTCGGCAAAGGCGCGACCTTCTGGCGCCAGGCCCTCGTCCTCGATCCGCCAGCCGTTTGCCCCCAGCCAGGTCCGCAGCCGCTGGGGGTCGTCGGGGGCGTGCAGGATCGCCACCTGCGGCGCGGGGCCGCGGGTGAGGATGCCCTCGATGGTCTTGCTGCCCATGCCGGCGATGATCGCGACGTCGACGGTGCGGAACGGAGCCAGCCCGTCAGCGACGACCCAGCGGATCCCACGATCGGCCGCGATGGCGCGCCGGTGGGGCATGCGCTCGGTGGCGATGGCACCGTCGATCCGCGCCGCGACGTGCCCGTGGTCGGCGCCCACGTCGATGACCTGGCGACCTGCGGGGACCAGTGACAGGATGAGCTCGCGGCGCGCGCGTCCCTTCTTCACGACGGCTGCTCCTTCGCTCGGGCCCGGCGCTGGCGATCGTCGACGCTGTCCACGCTGCGGGCGGCGAGCTCGGCGGACTGCAGGACCCGCTCCAGCGCGCCGCCTACCGCGATCGGCTCGCCCAGGCCCTGCAGCACCGCGTCGACCGCGTCCAGCCCCTCCTCCACCTGGCCGGTCTGCGCGCGAAGGTGCGCCTCGGACGCGTCGTCTCCCGCACGGAGCACGTCCCAGGCGCTCGCGAGCGCGTCGAGATCGTCCTCGATCTCGGCCAGGCCGTCGCGCACGTCCATCGCGGCCGCGTCGGGCAGGTGGTCGGTCGTGGCGAGGTGGGTGCGCAGGCGGGCGATCCGGGCGCGCGCTCCTCCGACCAGAGGGTGGGCGACGGACTCCTCGCCGATGCGGCGCAGGTCCTTCCAGGTGGCGGCGGTGCGGCGCCAGGCCAGGTAGCGCCCGATCCACAGCACGAGCGGGGCGAAGGTGCCCAGCAGGACCAGACCGCCGATTCCTACCAGGGCGAGGGTCGCGATCAGGGACAGCACGACCAGCCCGGCGCCCAGGGTGACGAGCCCACCGCCGACCAGGGCACCGGCGCCGGCGAGGACCGGGAGCGCGGGGCCGGGCGCAGTCGCTGGACCGACCGGGAGGGGGGAGGCGAGGGCGGCGTCGGCGAGCTCCCCCCCGCGGAGGCCGGCCTGTACGGGGATGTCGACCCCGCTGTCCACCAGCTCCTTCACCCGGCGCACCGGGACCTGCAGGGCGCCGGCGATGGCGCTGACGTCGGAGGGGGTGACGTCGGCGGCGGGCAGGACGAGCATGCCGCGCACCGGTGCGTCGAGCGCCCGGCCGCCCCCGGAGTCACCCCCGCTCGCCGTGACCTTGATCTCCCGAGTTCGCGGCGTACGAGGATGAGAACTGAGTGATCTCGAAGGTGATGCGCTAAGGCCCGGCGCCAGGCTGCGCAGGTCGGGCAGGGGGGTCTGCAGGGGCTCGAGCAGGGGGAGGGCGTGGCGCCTGCGGGCCGGGTCGGGGTCGAGGAGCAGCGCGAGCGCCTCGTCGAGCGCCGGCGGCAGATCTGGCCGCAGGGTGCGGGCGCGCGGGGGGATCGGCGGACCGGCGAGAGGCAGGCGCGGGGGCTGGCCGGTGGCGAGGCGATAGAGCACGGCGCCGAGTCCCCACAGGGCCGCGTCGGGCGTCGGTGGCTCGCCAGCGCGGACCTCGGGGGCCACGTGGGGATCGCGCGGGTCGACCGCGTCGCGCACGCCGGGGCGCACGACGGGGTGGCCGTCGGCGTCCAGCGCCACGTCCGTGTCCAGCAGGGCATCGACGAGCCCGTCAGCCGCGAGCACGTCCCCCCACAGGCGAACCCCGATGGACGCCACGATGCCGGGTGCCTCCGGACCGGCGAGCTCGGACAGGTCGTGACTCACGGGCGGATCAGCCCGAGCTGCGGGCGGGCGGCTGGGAGGTGCGCTTGACGATCGGGCGCTTGATGACGACCCGGAACTGCGCGATGGACGGGTCCTGGGAGATCATGACCGCGCCGTTGCCGTCCGCGCGGATGCCGAACTCGATCTCCATGGCGCACACGGTGCCATCGACGACCGGAGCGACGTCGGTCGCGATGCGCAG
>CALATR010000830.1 GCA_937891875.1 uncultured Pseudomonadota bacterium
GGCGCAGTCGAGGGCTTCGAGAGGGGACGCAGCGCCTTCGAGGCCAGCGAGGACAGGCTCTACACCGGGCTGTCCCTGGCCTGGAGCGGGGCCACCGCCGCGGCGGCGGGCGAGGTCTCGGTCGCGTCGGGCTGGCTGGAGGAGTCCCGTGCGTACCTGGAGCCCCTGGGCTTGCGTCGCGGGCGTGAGGTGCTGGTCGCGTGTCGAGCCCACCTCGATCGGGCCCAGGGCCTGCCGGTCGGTCCGGCGCTCGCGTGGGCGCGCGACATCGAGCAGAGCGCGGAGGCGTGGGGTGACGTCCGCCTGGCGCTGCGCATGTTGGCCAGGTTGTAGGGGGAATCCCGTCAGGGACCCGCGGCGGCAGAGACCCGGGCGTGCACCGTGCGCTGGACCGCCGGCGGGATCACGTGGGCGACCCCGGGGAAGACCTGCAGATCGGCCTCGAAGCCACCGGACGCCAGCGCGGCCTGTCCCTGGCGGGCGAGGTCGAGGGGCACGACCTGGTCGGCGTCGCCGTGCACCGCGTGGATCGGCGCGGGGGTCCGGCCCTCGGGGGGCTTGGCGAGCAGCTCGGGCAGGTAGCCGGAGATCGGCACCGCGGCGGCGATGGTGTCGGGATGGCGCACCGCCACGGTCCAGGACACGATGCCACCCTGGGAGAAGCCCATGAGGACCGGCTTCTTCCCGTCTCTTCCCAGGTCACGGCACAGGGCGGCGACCCGGGCGGCCGCGGCGTCCACCTGGGCCGCGAGCTCGTCGGGGCGGCCGTCGCGGGTGCGGATGGTCATCCAGGCGAAGCCGTCGCCGAAGGGCGTGGGGCCAGCGGGGAGCACGACCCGCGCCGGCTGGGGGTAGCCCTCGACCAGCCAGGCGAAGTGGTCGGGGTTGTCGCCGAGGCCATGGACCGCGACGATGACCGGCACGTCGTCCCCGGGGCTCGCCCCACCGACCCAGCGCTCGAGGGTGCGCAGGCCGTGCTCGGCGGGGAGCTCGGGGACGGGGATGCCGGTAGGCTCGGCGATCTGCTCCGTCGGAGCCGGATCCTCGGGGGCGGCGACCGGCTGGGCAGGTCCGCTCCACACGCAGGCCGACAGGAGCAGGAGCGCCCAGGAGGCGGTCCACGTCCGGCGGCTCACGGCAGCTCCACCACCGGACCTTCCTCGACGTACAGCCCCTCGCCGTCCACCTGGAGCAGGCCGCCGTGGGTGGCGAACAGGTGCTCCCACAGGGTGTCCAGCGGCTCGAGCGCGCGCTCGATGTCGTCCTCTTCGGTGAGGACCGGCTGGGCGACGACGATGGCGGTCGCGTTCTCGATCACGAAGCCGACGGTCTCCACCGCCTCCGCGTCCCCGTGGCGACTGGCCACCTGGGCGATCGCGTGCAGGACGGCCTTGCCGCGGGACTCGTCCGCCGGCAGCACCACCAGCCGGGCCAGCAGCACCTCACCCGCGAACAGGCCGATGACGTCGTCCTCGAGCTCACGGGCGCTGGCCTCGTCCTCCCACACCTGGGACAGGTCCAGGGAGTCCGCCTGACCGTCGGCCAGCACGAAGCGCAGGGTGAAGGGTTGGGCCATGGCTACTCCCGCTCGGGTGCAGCGTCCTACCACGCTCACGCGGCGCCTGAACCGCGCCGATGCGTTGCGGGGCTCACAGGATGCGCACCCTGGGTCCGGGTGTCACCCCCGCGCGAGCTCCTTGAGCTTCTCGTGGACCATCACGCGCCCCTGGCGGGCCTTCACGCGGATGCGCTGGGGCGGCTGGGACAGGCGGACCGCGATCTGGGAGATCCGCACGTCGGCGACCTCCAGCTGGCGCAGCACCACCGCGAGCTCGGCGTCGATGTCGTCCAGCAGGGCCTCGACGATCTCGGCGCTCCAGTTCCGCGGCTGACTCTCCTCCCCGAGGATCGACGGCATGTCGGGCATGGCGACGCCGAGCCTGCGGCAGAGGATCTTCGCGGTGTCCCAGCTCACGCTTCCGATCCATCGGGCCAGCCGCTCGTCGGGCGGATCGGTGGTCTCCAGCGCCTCCAGCAGGGCGCCACGCACCGCGGAAGGGGGCAGCGGCGCCTGCAGACGCTCGCCGACCGCCTGCACGAGCAGCGTGATGGCTGGATGCATGCTTCGCGACAACCGACCCTCCGGTCCCTCCCACGAACGTCCGCGCGCGTTCGCGTCAAGTGGGGCTGCGCGGTTACCCCTCCGCCCCCTGGAGGCAACCATGTCCGAGCAGCCCGTCGTCGGCGTCATCATGGGCAGCGACTCCGACTGGGAGACGCTGCGCCACGCCGTCGACACGTTGCGTGAGCACGGCGTCCCCTGCGAGTGGCACGTGGTGAGCGCGCACCGTACTCCCGACCGCATGGTGGCCTACGCCAAGGCGGCCGAGAGCCGGGGGATCCGCATCATCATCGCCGGCGCCGGTGGGGCGGCTCACCTGCCCGGCATGGTCGCGTCCATGACCCAGCTCCCGGTCCTCGGGGTGCCCGTGCAGTCCCGCGCCCTGCAGGGTGTCGACAGCCTGCTCTCCATCGTGCAGATGCCCGGAGGTGTGCCCACCGCAACCTTCGCCATCGGCCGAAGTGGTGCGATCAACGCCGCGATCTTTGCCATGCGCATCCTCGCGCTCCACGATGAGGGCCTGCGCGGCCGCCTGGACGAGCTGGTGCGCGCGAACCAGCAGAAGGCCCTGGATGGAGACGCCCGCATCCAGGAGGACGCGTGAGGGTCGGCATCCTCGGAGGTGGACAGCTGGGCGTGATGCTGGCGGAGAGCCTGTACGCGCTGAATGCCGAGGTCGCGCTGTACGAGCCGGCGAAGGGCTCGCCCGCGGAGCGGCGGCTGGCGGACGTCACCTGCGCCGCCTGGGACGACGCTGAGGCGCTCTTCGCGTTCTTCGCCCGCTGCGACGTCGTCACCTACGAGTCGGAGAACATCCCCACCGACCCGCTGCGCGCCCTCCCGGAGTCCGAGCAGCGCAAGATCCGGCCCGGACTGCACGTGCTGGAGATCGTCCAGGACCGGGTCGAGGAGAAGCGCTTCTGCGCCCGGGCCGGCCTGCCCACCGCCGCATTCCGGGCGTTGGAAGAAATCTCCGAGCTGCCCGGTGCTGCGGCCGAGCTCGGCTTTCCCTTCATCTTGAAGACCGCCCGCGGCGGCTACGACGGCAAGGGCCAGTGGCGGGTCGAGGGCCTGCGCGACCTCGCCTCCCTGCCACCCCTGCGCGACCACGCCCCCGGGCGCTTCGTCATCGAGGAGGTCGTCGATCTGGCGCTGGAGATCAGCGTCATCGTGGGGCGCAAGGTGCTGCCGGGCGGCCGCGACGCCGTCTGCGCCTTCCCGGTCTTCGAGAACGACCACCGCGACCACGTGCTCGACGTCACCGTCGTGCCCGCCCGCATCACCGAGGACCAGGCCGCCACCGCGACCGGCCTCGCCGTGCACGCCGCCCGCGAGCTCGGGGTCGAGGGTCTCATCACGGCCGAGTTCTTCCTGTGCCGCTCCCAGGGGCAGGGCGGCGCCGCCGAGGTGGACGGACTGCACCTGCGACTCAACGAGTTTGCGCCTCGAACGCACAACTCCGGCCACGTGACCCGCAAGTCCTGCACCCTGTCCCAGTTCGACCAGCTGGCCCGGCTGCTGGTTGGCCTGGAGCCCGGCGAGCCCCTGCTGCTGCCTGGCGGCTACGCCATGGCCCAGCTCCTCGGCGAGGTCTGGGAGGCCCAGGGCCGCGAGGGCATGCTCGACCTGACCGTCTGGAACGCCCACCCCGACGTGCTCGAGGTCAACCAGTACGGCAAGACCGCGGTCCGTACGAAGCGCAAGATGGGCCACTTCATCGCCCGCGGGGACGACGCCGACGGAGCCGAGCGTGCCGCCCGCGCCTTCCGCGACGCGATCAGCGGATAGCTTCGGGGCGAGCTCGGTTCACGGCCGGGAGAGCGCCCGGACGAGCCCCAGCGCACCCTCGACCCGATCCGCCGCGAGCGACCACACCTCGTCCGAGAAGCCGCGCACGCTCTGCACCCAGCCGTCGCCGATGACGACCGTGCTGACCCGCAGACCCAGCGCGTCCCGGGCGAGCTGCACCCGGTGCTCGACCATGCGCGCGACCACCGCCTTGCCGTCGGTGACGACCAGCACGTCCGCCTTGGCGAGCGCCTGTTCCTCGAGCAGGTCCAGGGCGCGGAGCAGGGGGCCGTCGAAGTCGGTGCCGCCGTCGAAGCTGCGGGTCAGCAGATCCATGAGCGCGTCGAGCGAGCTGGGCCGGCGGTCGAGGCGCACCTCCAGGTGCTGCCCGCGGCCGCCGAAGAGCAGCACGTGCACGACCCGCCCGGCGGGGATCACCCGGCGGCACAGCGCGAGGATCAGCGCCTTGCTGGCCAGCTCTGGCGCACCGTCCATCGACGCGCTCGCATCGAGGCAGGCGATGATCGGACCGCGCTTGTCGGGATCGCCGGACCCGTCGAGGCCCGCGCCGGACAGCTCCAGGCTCACCAGGCGGCGCTCCGCCCAGCGGCTGTAGAACAGGTCCTCCGTGTCGGGATCGGCGAGCAAGCCCAGCTCGCTCGGCAGCGCGTGGGCGACCTCGCCACCGAGGTGCACCCCGGTCACTTCCTCGCTGCCGCCCAGCTCCTGCCCCTCTCGTCTGTCCGCCTCGTCCAGCCGACCCAGCTGCTCGGCGAGCGTGTCCAGCTCGGGCAGCCGCTCCACCAGCGCGACGAACCGGTCGAGCTTCGACAGCGCCACCTTCTGGATCGCGCCAGGCGCCAGCGACCACCCTGCCCCCGGGAAGAACCGCTCCATGTGGGACAGCGCGCGAGACGCGTCGAGCGCGGCCTGATCGGCAGCAGCGGCGGCGGCGGCGGCGGCGGCGGCGCCGAGGTCGAGCGGGGAGTCGGCGGCGCCCGGGTCTCGCGCGGAGGGATCGGCGGGGGCAGTCTCGAGTTGCGAGTTCCGAGTCTCGAGTTCCGAGGGGCCGGCGGGAGCGGGGGAGCCGTCGGGGGAGGGGGTGTCGCCGGCAGGATCGTCGTGGCTCGTGTCGTCGTGGTCGTCGGGGCTCGAGTCGTCGTTCTCGTTCTCGGTCTCGTCCTCGTCCTCGCCGTCGCCCTCCTCCTCGCCCGCAC
>CALATR010000831.1 GCA_937891875.1 uncultured Pseudomonadota bacterium
CGGCGAGCTGCTCGGGGGCGAGGTAGCCCGGGCTGCCGAGCACCTGGCCGGGCGCGGTGGCGCCCTCGACCGCGAGGCAGCGCGCGATGCCGAAGTCGGTGACCCGGGGGATGGACGGGGTCCGGGTGGTGTCCAGCAGCACGTTTCCGGGCTTCAGGTCGCGGTGCACGACGCCGTGGGCATGGGCATGGGCGACCCCGCGGACGATGCCGGTCCACAGCCGCAGCGCCTCGGGCTCGGGCAGGCTCGCGTGGCGCAGCAGGGTGCGCAGGGACGGCCCGCGCACCCGGTCGAAGACCAGCACCGGGCGGCCATCGTCGAGGGTGAGGGCGTCCCGCACGGCGACGACGTTCTCGTGGGACAGGCGCGCCTGGGTCCGGCCCTCCTGGAGCAGTCGGCGGCGACCCTCGGGATCGTCGACCCGCAGCACCTTGAGCGCGTGCTCGGTGTGCAGCGTCGCGTGGGTCGCGGCATGCACGACCCCGACGCCGCCGCGACCCAGCACCTCCCCCAGCACGTACCGCCCGAGCACCGCACCCGGCTGCAGCGTCGTCACCTCACACCTCGACGTCGAGGCTGTCGTGCGGCCGCAGCACCAGCTCGCAGTAGCCGCCGGCGGACCGCACCAGATCCGGCGAGAGGGACGCTGCTTCCAGCTTTCTCCGCAGAGACCACAACGTCTTGTCCCACCGGACCCGCAGGGCGCTGCGCTCCATGTCCGCCCGCCACAGCTCCCGGGCGATCACCTCCCAGTGCGCCGCGCCGTTGAGCTGCGCCAGCTCGGACACCAGCCGCGCGGGGATGCCGGTCAGGGTCGTGACCGGACCGTCGATGGGCTGGATCTGCACGGTGTCGTAGCGGATCACCAGGTGTAGCGGCGGGGCCGATGGCTTGCCGACGGTCGCGACCACGCCAGCATCGTCGGCCGCCAGCAGCGACAGGGCCAGCCGGTGCCCCCCAACGGCGCCGCGCCACCCGGGCTCGATCGCGGTCGATGTCCCACCGGCGTCCAGGTACCAGCGCTCCCCGTCGCTCCACAGCCGCGCCTCGGCCTCGTCGCGGAGCCCGGTCACCAGCGCCCCGTCGACCAGCGAGCACGAGGTCCGGTCCAGGCGCACGGGGTCGCCGTCGTCGATGGTCAGCGCGGGCAGGGCGTCCGGCAGCCGCAGCGAGGCGACCCGCAGGGCGAACCCCGGCGCGAGCTCGACGTCGAGCCCGGCCTCGAGACGCAGGGTCTTGACCGCAACCCCGCCAAGCCGGATGGAGCCGCGCAGAGGCAGCAGTACCAGCTCGCCACCCCGTAGCGAGACACAGGCGTGAAACTCACTGATCCGTGGATCGAGCACCTGGAGTGCCGCGTGCCAGACCCGCCCGATGACATCGCCGGCGAAGAGGTCGTGGGCGACACCGTCGGGCGTGAGGAAGCGGACCGAGGCGACGTGCATCGGCGGGATGGTAGCAGCGGACTGCGCGTTCCGCGTCGGCGAAGGCCCGGACCGGGACGCTAGGATGGCCCGTCCCCGGAGGCCTCCGTGACCGAACTCCGCCAGGTCGACCTCAACCTGCTGGTCGCCCTGGACGCCCTCATCGACGAGTGCAGCGTGACCCGCGCCGCCGAGCGCACCGGCGTGACCCAGCCCGCGATGAGCCACACCCTCAAGCGCCTGCGCGCCCTGTTCGACGATCCGCTGCTGGTGCGGGCTGGCGGCGGCATGGCCCTCACCCCCCGCGCCGAGGCCCTCGCCGTCGAGCTCCGCGCCGGCTTGCACACCCTGCAGCGGGTGCTCGAGCCCCCGGGCTTCGACCCGGCCAGCGCGCGGCGGACCTTCCGCCTCGCCTCACCCGACCTCTTCGACGCCCTGGCGCTGCCCAGGGTCCTCGCCCGGATGCGCGCCGAGGCCCCCGGCGTCGACCTCGTCGTCTCCCACACCACCGGCGATGGCCTCGAACCCGCCCTCGCCAGCGGCGACCTGGACCTGGCCGTGCTCGCCCGCGCCCAGCTGGAGGCGCCGGGCGCGCTCGTCGGCAAGACCCTGTTCCACGACACCTTCTCCTGCTTCCTGCGCCGCGATCACCCCGCGCTGGAGGGAGGCGCCCTCACCGTGCAAGGCTGGCTCGGAGCCCCCCACGCCCTGGTCTCGCCCCGCGGCGGAGGCGGCGGTCCGGTCGACGCGGTCCTCGACCGCATGGGCCTCGCGCGGCGGGTCGCCCTGCGCCTGCCCCACTTCACCGCGGCACCGAGGATCATCGCCGACAGCGATCTCATCCTCATGGCACCTACCGCCCTCGCCCGCACCCTCTCCGATCGCGACGGCCTCGTCGTCCTGCCCGCTCCCGTCTCCCTGCCGAGCCACGCCGTCATGATGACCTGGCACCCGAGGTTCAGCGGCGACCCAGGCCATGTCTGGCTTCGAAACGTCATTGCCGGCGCGACGGAGGGGATGGAGGCCGAGCCGCAGGCGGGCGTGGACTGGCCCGGGTGATGGTGCTACCGAATGGTAGATGTCATATCGAATTACCATCGACAAGGCGGGACGCGTCGTGATTCCCAAGACCCTGCGCGACCAGCTCGGACTGCGTGCCGGTGCCGCACTCGACGTCCGTGTGGAGCGGGAGAGTCTGGTGCTCGAGCCCATTCCGCAGTCCGCCGTCGTCTCCGAGGTGGACGGCCTGCTCGTGGTCGGCGGCACGGCCAGCGCCTGGCCCGACCACCGCGATCTCCGGGAGGAGCGCCTGGGTGTGCTCGCGGCAGAGCCCGACCCGAGCGATCAGCGAGCGGACGGGCGGCGAGGAGACGAGCGGTGAGCGGAGGAACGGTGCGCGTAGCCTTCGACACGTCTGTGCTGGTGCCCGCCGTCCTCGAGCGCCATCCCCACCACGATGCCTGTCGCCGGTGGCTGGTCGCCAGCGTCAACGGGGGCATCGACGGTGTCGCTTCCGTGCGCGCGGTCGCCGAGACCTGGTCCGTGCTCACCCGGGTGCCCCTGCCGGCGCCGCTCTCCGCGAGCCTGGCCCGCCGCGTCACCGAGCGCGCCGTCGCCGCACTCGATCTACGCCCCACGACGCTCGTCCTGGCCCAGCGGGCCATGGACCTGTGCGAGCTCTGCGGCGCCCGCTCCGGTGCCATCCACGACGCGGTCCACGCCGCCGCCGCACTCGAAGCGGAGGTGGAGGTCCTGCTCACGGTCAACGTCCGCGACTTCGAGCGCTTCTCCCTGCCGGGACTGCAGATCCGCTCTCCCCTTGACACCCCCATTCCGGTTGCATAGACCGGATTCACCATGCAGACGCTCCCCGCCATCACTGTCGAATCCTACGCCGTCGTGCTCGCAGCACGCGGTCTTGACTCGACGTGGGCCCGTGGGGGTGACTGCTGATTCGGCACTGAACGCGCCAATCCGCTGACCAACCCCCTCGGGCTCCGCCCCAGGGGGTTTTTTCATGCGCGCAGGACGCTGCCATCCGGCACGGTTCTGTTGCAGTGCACACGTGTATGACTTCGCCAGACTGGCACCAGCGTGCCCATCAATCCAGGTGGGCCAGACCGCGCTCGGAGGAGTGCAGAGAGTAGAGACCATGACCCGCAAGATCCACGTCAACGTCGGTACCATCGGTCACGTCGACCACGGCAAGACCACGCTCACCGCGGCGATCACCGCCATCCAGGCCCACCGCTTCGGCGGCGACGCGCTCGCGTTCGATCAGATCGACAAGGCGCCGGAAGAGAAGGCCCGTGGCATCACGATCAACGCGTCGCATGTGGAGTACGAGACCGCGTCTCGGCACTACGCCCACATCGACTGTCCCGGCCACGCCGACTACATCAAGAACATGATCACCGGCGCCGCCCAGATGGACGGGGCCATCCTCATGGTCGACGGTTCCCAGGGGCCCGAGCCCCAGACGAAGGAGCACGTCCTGCTCGCGTCCCAGGTAGGCGTGAAGCACATCGTGGTCTTCGTCAACAAGGTGGACCGCTGCGACGACGAGGAGCTGCTCGATCTGGTCGAGATGGAAGCCGGCGAGATCCTGGCCGAGTACGGCTACGAGGACGTGGCGTTCGTGCGCGGGTCGGCGCTGCTCGCCCTGCAGGCGGCGATGGACGGACGCTTCGAGGATCCCGCGGTGGAGGCCATCACCAGGCTGATGGACACCCTCGACACGGAGATCCTCGACCCGGTCCGGGACACCACCTCGCCGTTCCGCATGAACGTCGAGGACGTGGTCACCATCTCCGGGCGCGGCACCGTCGCCACCGGTCGGATCGACCGCGGCCAGGTGCGCGTCGGCGACAGCGTCGAGATCGTGGGCCTGACCGACGTCGATCAGGCGGTGCGTCAGGTGGTCGTGACCGGCGTGCAGAGCTTCCGCAAGGACGTCCCTGTCGGCGAGGCCGGCATGAACGTCGGACTGCTGCTGCGCGGGGTCAAGCGCGGGGAGATCCGCCGGGGCCAGGTGCTCGCCGCCCCCCGGTCCATCGAGAGCCACCGCGACTTCGACTGCACGTTCTACACGCTCACCACCGCCGAGGGAGGTCGGAAGAAGCCCTTCCGCTCCGGCTACAGCCCGCAGTTCTTCTTCGGCACCACCGACGTCACCGGCAGCATCACGGTGATGGAGGAGGTCGGCGAGGTCGCGCCCGGTCAGCAGGCTGCGCTGCAGGTCCAGCTGGGCAAGGCCGCCGGCTTCGAGGTCGGGAGCCGCTTCGCCGTGCGCGAGGGCAACCGCACCATCGGCGCTGAGGTCGTGACCGCGATCCGGTAGCTTGAACCAAGAACATCAACGGCCGACCTCCGAGCTTCGGGGGTCGGCCTTCGTGCGTTCGGGGTTCCACGTGGAACCTCAGGCGGGCTGCCCGAGCACCACCGCATCGCGGCCGCGCTGGTAGGCGAGCACCGCCTCCTCGAACCCGTCGGGCACACTCTGCGCGAGGGTCGGGCGCTGCAGCATGCGCGTGACCCAGGCCCGAAAGGCGGGGATGCCGTCGGGCCAGTTCCAGCGCCCGTTCCGCCGAGCCAGCTCCATGTGGGTCACGACCGGCGCCAGGCCTACGTCGGCCATGCCGAAGCGGGAGCCGTCGCCGCTGAACCAGTCCCGCCCGTCGAGCGCGCCCTCCAGCACCCGCAGGGCGTGGGCCAGCCTTCCGACCGCGGTCACCCAGCTGGCCTCGTCCGTGCCGTAGGCGACCTCGAAGCGCAGAGGCAGCACCACGTCGGTCGCGTAGAGGAACCACGCGCGGTCCCGGGCGCGGAGCAGGGGCGTGTCGGGCATGAGCGGGGGGTCCGGGTGGACCTCGTCGAGGTACTCGCAGATGGCCTGGGACTCGAAGAGCACCTGGCCGTCGACCTCGAGGATCGGCACCTTGCCCCGGGGCGACTTCTCCAGGAACCAGGCCGGCTTGTCGGCGAGGTCGATGTAGGTCACCTCGGGCTGAACGCCCTTCTCGCGACAGACCAGGAGCGCGCGCTGGACGTAGGGGCAGCGATCGAACGAGACGAGGTGCACAGGCGCTCCAGGCAGGCGAGAGGCGTAGCCCCCATGCCCGCCGTTCGCAGCCTCGAAGCGCGATCTGCCGCGGACCGCCTACGCCCCGACCTTCTTCCAGACCTCGGCCAGACCCGCCGAGTGGTAGGTCGACGCCAGGGAGCTGGCCGAGTTGCCCCACTTCGGGTGGTACTCGAGGTGCGGCCGGTCGCCGAAGTCGCCGCCCCAGCGGGTGAAGCCGTTCTTCATGCCCACCGAGCCGATCCGCGACCACGGATGGTGCTCGGACCAGCTGGGGCCGGAGCCGCTGCTGTTCCAGAACGCGATGTCGACCGCGAGTCCGTAGTTGTGCCAGGAGCCGCCGCCCTTGACCCAGGTGACCTTCGGGCCGGGCTTGCTGCGGCCCTGCTCGTACAGCGAGTTCTGCTCGTTGAAGCTCCGGAACCCGCTGACGACGTAGGGGTGGTAGCCGAGGTCCTGCAGCTCCATGCAGGTCTTCTCGGTGATCCGCGCGACCTGCGGGTTCATCTCCGACTTGCCCAGGCGGTTGCCGGGGTCGAAGCTCTTGCGCTCGCCGGGCTCGAGGCTGGAGCCCCCCTCCGGCGCCTTGCCCCGCTCCACCGCCGGCGCGTTGGTCGACAGGGCGTTCGCGGTCTTCGGCCCGACGACGCCGTCCACGCCGAGGCCGCGGGAGCGCTGGTAGGACTTGACCGAGCGCTCGGTCGCGGCCCCGAAGTCGCCGTCCACGTAGGTCCGGAAGCCCGCCCGCGACAGCATGTCCTGCAGGGTGCGGACCTTCGGGCCCTGCATGCCCTTCTTCAGCATCGGGCGACCCGACAGGATCGGCCCCTCGCCGTTGTCCTTGTCGCCGCCGGGTGCCTCCTTGGCCGGCTCGGGCTCGCGGTAGTGGCTCGCGTGGAGCGCGGCGGCGGTCTTCGGACCGACGATGCCATCCACGAACAGGCCGTTTGCCGACTGGAAGCGTCGCACCGCGCGGTCGGTGGCCGGACCGAAGATGCCGTCGACCGCCAGGCGACCGCCCGCCTCGTTGATGAGCTGCTGCAGGCTGACGACCAGGCGCCCCCGCGAGCCCTTCGACAGCTGCGGGCTGCCAGTCAGCGAGCTCGACGTGTGCTTGCGCTGCACCTTGCCCTTGCCGCCGTTGCTGGCCGACAGCTGGGGCGCCGGACCCTGCATGCCGCCCTGGACCCAGGTGGCGAACGTCGCGCCCGCCTGCTCCGCGGACGCCTCGGCCGCGTCGCCCTCCTGGTCCACGTCCTGCTCCCCGCTGGTCGAACCGAGCGCGTGGGAGACCTCATGGCCGAGGGTATCCAGGTCGTCGGCGGACGGATTGTCCAGGTTCATCGCTGACGGCAGCACGACGGTGCCGTCCACGGTGGCCGCCTCGGCACCGAGGTCGCCCAGCATGGAGTCGGACTCGTCGAGCACGACGTCGGAAGCCGCTTCGCCGAAGCAGGCCTCGAGGGCATCCAGCAGCGAGGGTGCCTGTTCTTCGGCCTCGGGCAGCAGGTCAGGCCGATTCTCGACGGCCTGGGGCTGCTTGTCGGGAGCGACCGCCGGGGCGGCGGAGAGCTTGGAGTCGCCCTCGCGGGGGCGTGCGTAAGAGCGTGACATCAGACGTCCAGCGGAGGAGGTGGACCGGGCGCACCCAGAGGGGTGCACACAGAGCTTGCGGCTACCGCCCGAGCCACTGCAACTGCGACATCCTTGCCTCACCATTCGGGCACCGGTGCCCCAGCGACGATCGGCTTCGTACCGTCCCCCACGACCTCAGTGACGATACCCGGGCGCATACGCCCCACGTTTCCCCGCCGCGCGCGAACGGGGCGCGGCCGGCGCTCGGGCTCCAACGAGACGCACCGTTTCGACTACAGCAACTGAGAATAGTGGATGTTCCCTCGCTTCCATTCGGCTACGCTCGTCCTCTTCCCCCGGAGACCCCCATGGCCGAAGAGCGCTACGAAGGAAAGGACGTCACGATCACTTTCGACGGCTCGCGTTGCATCCACTCGCGCCGCTGCGTCCTGACCCTGCCTGACGTGTTCCGCGCCAATGTCGAGGGCCCCTGGATCGACCCCGACGGCGCGCCCGCGGACGAGATCCGAGCCCTCGCCCGTCGCTGCCCGAGCGGCGCCATCCGTGCGTTCCACCCAGACGGCACGCTTGCGGAGGAGGCCCCCAAGAAGAACGTCGCCGCCGTGCTGGAGAACGGTCCGATCGCCCTGCGCGGCGATCTCCAGCTCCCCGACGGCTCCCGCATCCGCGCCACCCTGTGCCGCTGCGGCGCCTCGAAGTCGAAGCCCTACTGCGATGGTGCGCACGAGTCGATCGGCTTCACCGCCACGGGCGAGGTCGCTCCGGACGAGACCATCCAGGCCCTGGACGCCCGAGGTCCGCTCACCGTCGATCCCCGTCGCAACGGCCCGCTCAAGGTCACCGGTCCCCTGGAGGTCATCAAGGGTGGCAGCGGCAAGACCGTGCGCAAGACCGAGCGCTGCTTCCTATGCCGCTGCGGTCACTCGTCGACCAAGCCCTTCTGCGACGGCACCCACGGCAAGATCGGCTTCGAAGCGGACTGATCAGCCTGCCAGGAGGGCGGAGCCCAGCGCCGGGCGGCGCTCGCACTCGTCAGTCGCCGCACGGCGCTCGGCCTCGCGACGGGCGGTCCGACGAACCTGCTCGATCCCGTCGTGGTCGAGGTCACCGTCGAGCACCCGGCTCCGCAGGTCATCGAGGCTGGCGGCGAGCCACCACGCCGCGGCCTGGGGCAGCTCCGTCGCCACGTCGAGCCACTCCCCGTCGTCGAGCATGATGCTGACGCAGTCCTCGTCCGCGCGGACCTGACTCACGATCTCCCACGCGATGCGCTCGCCCCCCGCGGACAGCCCGTAGCGGTCGGCGCGAACCGGGAGGTGGCGCTGCTGCAGCCAGCCGGACAGCACGGCCGTCACCAGCACGGCGGACGCGGTGGGTGCCAGCGCTACGATCGGCAAGAGGAAGCCTGCGAACCCGGCGGAGAGCACCCCGGCGAACGCCAGGCCGAGGACCAGGGACACGGCCGCCACCAGCGCGGTCACGAGGCCGAGCAGCACGAGACCGAGCACGCCGATGACCATGGGCCACACCCGGCCCCGCGGCACGAGCACCTCGAGGCGATCGAGGTCCGGGAGCGAGCACAGGGGCGCGGGCGGGTCGGGCATCATGCCGAAAGGCCATAACCGGGCTCAGCCGTGCACGAACACCAGGCCGCGGGTGCCGTCCACCGTCACCTCGTCGCCGTCCTGCAGCCGGGTCATGGCGTCGTCCACGTTGACCACCGCGGGCACGCCGTACTCCCGAGCGACCACCGCACCGTGGGAGAGCCGGCCTCCGAGCTCCAGGACCGCGCCACCCGCCAGCAGGAACAGCGGGGTCCACGCCGGATCGACCGCGGGGGCGACCAGGATCTCCCCCTGCTGCAGGCGCTCGCCGTCCGCGAGGGAGCGCACCCGTCGCACCGTGCCCCGCACCCGACCGGGGCTGATCCCATGCCCCTGCAGCCGCGCGCTGGCCGGGCCGATCGCTACCGCGTCGTCGCCTCGGAGGAAGGCCGGCGCCGGTCGCTCGGCCGCCTCGGCAAACGCCGCCTCCCGCCGGTCCACGAAGCCTCGCGCCGCCTCGAGCTCCAGCTCGCCGGTGAGCAGGCCCCGCACCTCGTCGTGGGTGAGGAAGCGCACGTCGTCCGCCCGGTCCAGCGCGCCGCGACGCACCAGCTCGCCCCCCAGCCAGAGCAGGGTGCCGCGGAGGGCGTCCTGGAGCTGCTCGAAGCGAAAGCGCTGGTTTTCCCTCAACAAAAGGTAGGTGCGAAGCAGGTCGATCCCCCGCCGCAGCACCGCCCGGCGGGCCCCGTCGTCGATCCCGGCCAGCGCCTCGGTCCGAGCGGCCTCGAAGCGCGCCTGCTGCTCCCGCGCCCGGACCGCCGGATCGTCGGGAACGTCCATCGAGCCGCGTAGGAGCGGGATCAGCGCCCGGGGATCATCCCGCCAGCGGGGCGCGAACACGTCCCAGGACGCCGCGCTGCGCTGGCCGTACGCGCGCAGGAAGGCGTCGAAGCGCGCCTTGAACGGCCCTTCCAGCGAGCCCTCGGCCAGGCGCTCCAGGTCGGTGGGCTCGGCGTGCTGGGCCAGGGACCACAGCGCCGCGTTCAGCTCCAGCGTCTTGTTGCCGGGCGGGGTGGTGGCCAGGGCATCCAGCAGCGCCTTCGCGCGCTCGGGGAGCCAGACGTTGAGCATGCCCTCGACCAGCTGATCGGCCATGTTGGCGAAGAGCAGGCTGCACACGTGGATACCGACGTAGCGGCCCAGCAGCGCCAGCGCGTCGTCCACCAGGCGCAGCCCGTCCGCGGCGGACACCGGGGTGCGCGCCAGGCCAGGCAGGGCGCCCAGCAGCTCCTCCTCGAAGGCGTCCCAGCGGTCGGGGTTGGTGAACGGATTCCAGGCGAACCGCCGCCAGCGCTCCTCCTCGAACGTGGTCTTGAAGATCGCGCGGTACACGGCCGCATCGGGCATCACCGCGAAGCGGCGGCGAAACGCGGCAGCCTGGTCGGGCGGGAGCAGCTCCAGCATGAAGCGCGGCGCGGGCATGCCGGGGAGCTTGAAGGCGAGGTGCGGAAAGACGCTCGCGTTCAGGTAGACCCGCTGGTTGACCAGCCGGAGCGCCGGGCCACCGCCCAGGTAGCGACGCTGCACCTCGGGATAGGCGATGAAGTGGTCCAGCAGGGGCTCGGTGAGGCTCCACGCGAGCGGAGTCAGCGGCTCGGGGAAGCGCTCGCCGACAAAGCGCCGGGTCCACAGCACGTCCTTGCGGGCGCGGGGGGCCTGGCCGGTGGTGACGGGTCGGGCCTGGAGCAGCCACAGGCGACCGGACGCGTCCTGGGCCCACTCGACGTCCTGGGGGGCGCCCAGGTGGGCCTCGACCCGCAGGCCCAGGCGGCACAGGCGGCGCAGGTCGTGGGGGGACAGGGTGGCCCGGCGGGCGAGGGCGTCGGGCACGGGCTCGACCACCACCTGACCCTCCCGGCGGACCCAGCGGCGGTCGATCGGGTGCACGTCCGACTGGAGCCGCTGCAGGCGGACCCTGGCCAGGACGCGCTGGACCGGTCTCGGCGTTCGACGCGGTCTTCGGACCAGATACCAGTGCGGCGCCACCTGCCCCGAGACCAGGCCCTCCGCGAGTCCGAAGACCGCCTCCACGGTCATCTCACGCCAGGAGCCGGTCATGGGGTTGATGGTGAACATGACGCCGGCGACGCGGGGGTCGACGAGGCGCTGCACCAGCACGGCGAGGGCGCCGGGCGCCGGTCCCGCGGGAGCGGAGTTGGCGCCGGGCGCGCTGCGGTAGGCGAGCGCCCGGGGGGCGTACAGGCTGGCCCAGCAGCGCCGGACCGCGTCGGCGATCCCGTCCGGCCCCACGCCCAGCACCGTCTCGTGCTGCCCCGCGAAGGAGCGCTCCCGGCCGTCCTCGTCCACCCCCGAGGAGCGCACCGCGACCACCCCGCCGAGCTCCCGTGCGGCGACCTCGAGCGCCCGCAGCAGATCCGCGGGCAGCGCCACCGTCAGCAGGGCCTCGTGCAGGCGCGCCGCCGCCTCCAGATCTCCCGCCCCGGCACGAACCGCGTCCCCGTGCAGCCCGGAGCGGAGGAGCACGGCCCGGAAGGTGTCCGTCGGGAGCACCACACCGGGCGGAACCGGCAGCCCATCGGCGGCGAGGCGCGCCAACGGCAACACTTTTCCGCCTACCCGAGGACGGTCCTCCGGGCGCACGTCACCAAGGGCGAGGATGGCAGGCGAGGGGCTCAGCGTCGAAGTCTCCGAGGTCTCGATCTCCCGTTCACGCGCCGCTTGTCCGCCGTCCACCTCGCACGTGCCCCTTGACACCGGACGGCGGGTCGATAAAACGTCTTCGACGTGGACGGTTGTGCTCCGCGCAACGTCCTCCTCACCGCGCGCTGATCTCAGCGCCCCCGCCGTCGTCACGGCCTTCTCCGTGACCCGGTACCCGGGCTGCCGACGGCAGTCCTACGGGACACCTGTGTCTGAATCCGCCAAGGCGGACCACACCAAAACAGATTGACCCTCGTTCCACCCGGCGCGCAGCGCAGGCACGATTCGCCTGTGCCGTCGGAGGAGCCACGGGAGGGCCCACACATGGTCCATTCATGCGAGTGAATCCGGCGAACCCCGTCATCGTCCAGGGTGACGGCAAGGTGCTCCTCGAGACCCAGCACCCCGAGTTCGACCGCGCCCGGGACTTCCTGGCCCGGTTCGCGGAGCTCGAGTCTTCGCCAGACCTCCTCCACACCTATCGAATCTCTCCATTGTCCCTGTGGAACGCCGCATCTTCCGGCATGACCCGGGACGAGATCGTCGACACCCTGCGCGGCCTGTCCAAGTTCGACGTGCCCGCCGAGGTCCTCCGCCACATCGAGGACACGATCGGCCGCTTCGGCCTGGTGCAGCTGCACCCGCACCCCGAAGATCCCCGCCAGTTCCTTCGGGTGACCTTCGCCACCGCGTACGTCGAGAAGCTCATCCGCAAGACCGACGTCGGGCGGGACCTCCTGCAGCAGGACGGAAGGCGGCACTTCAAGCTCGCCATCGGCATGCGCGGCATGTTCAAGCAGCGCATGCTGCTCGAGAGCTGGCCAGTCCAGGACCTCGCCGGCTTCCACGACGGCGACCCGCTCCCGCTCAAGCTGCGCACCACGCTCAAGTCCAACGGCAAGGCCTTCGAGCCCCGCGACTACCAGCAGGAAGCCGTCAAGCGCTGGTTCATGGAGGGCCACCCCGCCGGCGGACACGGCGTGGTCGTGCTGCCCTGCGGCGCCGGCAAGACGATCGTCGCGCTCACCGCCATGACCACGGTCGAGCAGCACACCCTGGTCCTGTGCAACAACGAGACGGCGGTGCACCAGTGGGTGCGCGAGTGTCTGGACAAGACGACCATCACCGAGTCGCAGATCGGCGTCTACACGGGAAAGACGAAGCAGATCCGCCCCATCACGGTGGCGACGTACCAGGTGCTCACCTGGCGGCGCAGCAAGGACGCCGACTACGAGCACATGCACCTGTTCCGCGACCACAACTGGGGCCTGCTCGTCTACGATGAGGTCCACCTCCTGCCCGCCCCGGTCTTCGGCGCCACCGCGGAGCTCCAGGGCTGCCGCCGCCTCGGCCTCACCGCCACGCTGATCCGCGAGGACGGCCGCGAGGGCGACGTCTTCAGCCTGGTCGGCCCCAAGCGCTACGACCTGCCCTGGCAGCTGCTCGAGAAGCGTGGCTTCGTCGCCGAGGCCCAGTGCTACGAGATCCGCGTGCCGTTCAGCCGCAAGTCTCGCGACCGCTACGAGCGCAGCCAGAACAACGAGAAGTTCCGCATGGCGTCGGAGAACCCCGCCAAGCTGGGCGTGATCGAAGAGCTGGTCAAGCGTCACAAGGACGACAACGTCCTCATCATCGGGACCTACCTGTCCCAGCTCAAGCAGCTCTCCCGGGAGCTGGACGCGCCGCTGTTGACGGGCAGCACGCCGCATCGCGAGCGGGAGCAGTTGTACAAGGACTTCCGCACCGGCAAGATCAAGTGCCTCATCGTCAGCAAGGTGGCGAACTTCGCCATCGACCTGCCTGACGCCAACGTAGCCATCCAGGTGTCCGGCTCCTTTGGCTCCCGCCAGGAGGAGGCCCAGCGCCTCGGCCGCATCCTGCGTCCCAAGGACGCTCCCGCCACCTTCTACACCGTCGTCACCGCGGACTCCAAAGAGCAGGAGTTCGCCATGAAGCGCCAGCTTTTCCTCACCGAGCAGGGCTACCGCTACTTCATCGAAGAGCACGCCGCTGCAAAGTGAGCCATCCCCGGACGTCGGGCACGGAGTCCCGGCAGTCCACGTGGAGTGACCACGCATGTCCGACGAGTCCCAGTCCGCCAACGGCGGAAACCGCAAGCGCCGCCGCCGTCGTCGTCGTCGCCGCGACAAGAAGAAGAACACCAGCAGCCAGGACGTGCTCGTCGTCGAAGAAGGTGACGGAGGCGGGGGCGGCGGAAGTCGCAACCGCGGCCGTCGCCAGTCCGTCGACGTGAGCGGGCCAGCGGTCAGCGTGCCCAGCAGCGGCCGCAACCCGCATCGCAAGCGGAACAGCCGCAGCCGACGTGGGGCCCCTGGCAGCGCCATGGCTCGCCGCCGTCGCCTGTCCCGGTCCGAGATCGACGATCTCGCCGGGTGGCTCGAGCGCATGCCCGAGGCCCTGGTCGCGAGCCTGTACAAGGGGCTCGGCGGTCAGCCCGGTCGCGTGTCGGGGGCGGACCGCATGATCCAGCTCGCCGTGCGCGCCATCGCCCAGGGCAGCCGCCTGCAGAGCCTGCTCAAGTCCCTGCACGAGCGTGACCGCAAGGCAGTCGCGGCCCTGCTGCAGTGTGGCGGCATCGCGCACAACGAGGAGTTCCTCCGCGAGCTCATGCTCTCGTTCGGCGGTCACGAGCGCGAGTGGAAGAAGACCATGTCGGTGCTCGCCGAGAAGGGCATCGTCTTCTCGGCCGGCAACACCGACCGGCAGTTCTTCTACGTCATCCCCGAGCCTCTCATCGACGGGCTCGTCGCGGCGCTCACCGAAGACCTCTCCCTCCCGACGTTCGATCACGAGGACGTACGGGTGGTGGACAACAAGCCGTTCTGCCCGCCGCTGGACTTCACGATCACGTCGCTGGCGACGTACATCGACCAGAACCACCCGCGGCTCACCCAGCGGCAGGAGATCTACCGCCACGACAAGGAGGAGATGGACGCCTTCTTCTCGCAGCTGTGGAACACGGACTCCGAGTTGTTCGGATTCCACCTCGACTTCTTGATGATGCACGGCATGGTCGAGCTCCGGGGCGAGTACCTGGCGCTCAACCGCGACGTCATGGAGGAGTGGCTCCTGCTCGAGCCCGAGGACCAGCGGGACCTCATCTTCCGCGCCCTCGACAAGCGCTTCGACATGGCCGAGTGGGTGCTGTGGTCGGTCGCCGGCGCCGAAGGCGCGTGGGTGCCCGAGCGTCCGCTCGCCGCGCTCTACCGCCGGTGGAAGCGGGGCGAGGACTGGCGCGAGCGCTACCAGCGCGGTCAGACCCAGGCCTCGCGCTCAGGCGACCGCGACAGCTACAGCTTCGCCCCGCTGGTGCGCGCCGGCATCCTGGAGCTCGGCGAGTGGGGTCAGGAGAAGTTCTACCGCCTGTCCCCCCGCGGTCGCGTCCTGCTCGACCCGCCCGAGGACGACGGCTTCCGCCAGTTCTACCTGACGCCCTCCTTCGAGGCGATGGCGCCGGCCGGCCTCGCGCCGGTCCTGCTCTTCCGCCTGGGCGAGCTCGCCGCCCTCACCGGCTGCGACCGCGCCAACACCTACAAGATCACCGACGCCAGCATCGAGCGGGCGCTGGAGCGCGGCTGGCGCCGGGACGACGTCCTGCAGTTCCTCCGCGACAACAGCCAGATCGGCCTGCCCGAGAACGTCGAGCAGACCCTCAAGGGCTGGATCGGCCACCGCGGCGACGTCGAGTTCCACGACCTGACGCTGCTCACGGTGCACCGGAGCCAGATCCGCCGGTTGGAAGGCAACAAGCGGCTGAAGCCCTACCTGCTGCACCGCTTCGCGCCGGGCATGTACGCGGTCGATCGCAACCGCATGAGCGAGGTCTCCAGCGTGCTCAAGGAGGCCGGGTTCGACCCCAGCTCCGAGGTGCGCGGCTACCCCGGCGATCCCTCCCAGGTCGACGCCCGCCAGCGCCTGCGCAAGATGGTCGCCGATGCCCGCGAGGCCGCCATGGGTCCGTCGAGCCGCTCGGGCACCGAGCTGATCGACCCCGAGGCGCTCAAGCCGGTCCCGGGAAGTCGCCTGGCGAGCCGCAAGTCGGCGACGAAGGGCATGCCGCCCAAGGTCGAGCCGGCCGAGGTGCGCGGGCTCATCGAGCAGGCCCTGGTCAAGGGAATGGACCTCGAGATGGTCTACAAGACCCGCACCGGTCAGTCCCTGCCCTGCAAGGTCCAGCCCCAGCGCCTGGCGTTCAAGGCGGATGATCCGGTCCTGGTCGGGCTCGATCGCGAAGAGGACGAGCGTCGCACCTTCGTGCTCGACCGCATCGAGCGCCTGGAGCTGACGGAGGCCCCCGAATGAGCGGCGACGAGACCCCGACCACGGTCGAGCTCGGCGACGAGGCGGAGAGCTTCGAGGGCGCCCTGTCCGCCCTCGAGGATCGCGTCCGCAAGCTCGAAGCCGGCGAGATCAGCCTCGACGAGGGCCTCGCCCTGTACGAGCAGGGCGTCGCGCTCGCCCGCCGTTGCCACGGCCTCCTGGACGCCGCCGAGCAGCGTGTGTCCGCGGTCGTCCGCGGCGGCGAGGGCCCGGAGCTGCGCCCGCTGGACGAGCCCGAGTAGGGGATCGACAGCCTCGCGCGTTGGGGGGGAACATGACGACCATGAGCTCCCTCTGCGCACGCAGCACCGCCCTGCTCCTCCTGCCGCTCCTCGCCGTCCCTGCGCTTGGCGCGGAGCCGACGAACGTGGCGGGTCCACGCCTCGTTCGCCGAGTTGCCCCGGAGTATCCGCGGAAGGCGCTCGCGGAGAAGCAACAGGACGTCGTGTGCAACGTGCGCGTGTTCATCGACACCGCCGGGGCCCCGCGTCGGCTGGAGCTGCTGAGCTGTCCCGATCCGTTCCGCGACCCGACCATCGAGGCGGTGCGGCAGTGGCGCTGGGAGCCGCTGGTGCTGGACGGCGTGCCGACCGAGGCGCAGTTCGTCCTGAACGTGCGCTACACCCAGCGACCCGACGTCGCCCGGGCCGATCTGCCCCGGATGCGGGTGACAAGGCGGGCCATCGAGGGCCCCTCCAGCTTCGATGCCGACGTGCTGACGGTCGACCCCGAGCTGGTGCGGTTCAAGCGCGACCGGGCGCCGTTCGATCGCAGCGCGGACGAGTACTGCCACGTGCAGGTCCGCTTCGGCACCCGCGGCAAGGTGCAGGAGGTCGTGCCGATCGAGTGCGCCCAGGACACCGTCGCCGCCAACGTCATCGCCTCCACCCAGACCTGGCGGATCAAGCCGCACGAGGTGGACGGCGTCCGCCGTGAAGTAGCGTTCTCCCTGATCTTCGAGGCGGGGAACTCCGCGGCCGATCGGGTCCGCGAGGGGCGGTAGGCACGCGCCGCGCCCATCACGTACACTGTTCATCCGGGGGGTTGCATGGACACGATGCGTGGATGGCTGCTGGCGACGGTGCTGGCGATCGCGGGGACATCGGGCGCGGACGAGGGCCTGGACGCGGGCGAGGCCGAGGAGCCCGAGCTGAAGGTGCTGCACCGCGTGCCTCCCGTCTACCCGCGGGGCGCCTACGCCGCGGAGTACGCCGAGGTCGCCTGCAAGGTGCGTGTCGTCCTCGACACCGGCGGCGCCCCGAAGACCATCGAGTTCGTCGAGTGCCCGGCGCTGTTCCACGAGTCCGCACGAACCGCACTCATGCAGTGGCGCTGGGAACCGGCGCTCCAAGCGGGCGTCCCCGTCGAGGCGACCTTTCCCCGACGCGCTCCGCCGTGCGCAGCTGGCGCATCCGACCCCGCGCGTGGACGGCGAGAAGGTGGCCTGCACCTTCGAGGCGACGTTCACCGCGATGCCATCGGTCGAGAACGAGTAGACACGACGAATACGCCACGACCCCGGTTCAACCGTATTCGAGCGCGCAACACTTCCCGCACCTCGTAGTCGCCGTGAATACGCATCCGCGGCTACGCTCAGGGCATGGATGCCCCCAAGCTCGTCGACTACTGGGACCACCGCGTGTTCCTGTCGGACTGGTTCGACTGGAAGAAGGCGACGAATCCCAGGTTCAGCCACCGGCTGTTCGCCCGGCTCACCGGCCAGTCGAACCCCTCGCTGCTGCTCCAGATCATCCAGGGAAAGCGCAACCTCACCGAGGCGACCCTGGAGGCGTACATCCAGGCCATCGGGTTCGAAGACGAGGATGCGGAGGCGTTCGCCCTGCTGGTCCGCTTCAACCAGGCCGACTCCGCCGACGAGCGAACCGCGTGCTTCGAAGCCCTCTCTGCCGCACGGCGGTTCAACGCCGCCCGCAAGATCGAGGGCGACAGCTTCCGCTACCTGACCCGCTGGTACGTGGTCGCGACCCGCGAGCTGGCCCTGTGCCCCGGCTTCCGCCCCGACCCCGACTGGATCGCCCGGACCTTGATGCCGCCGATCTCCCGTGAGCAGGCCGAGGAAGCCCTGCAGCTGCTCACGGATCTCGGCATGCTGGTCATCGCCGACGACGGCAGCGTCAGCGTGCACGAACAGACCCTCGCCACCCCGCACGAGGTCTGGGGTCTCGCCGTGTACGGCTACCACCGCGTCATGCTCGACCTGGCGCGGTCGTGCATGGACCGGGTCCCCCCCGCCGAGCGCCACGTCGGTGCCGTGACCATCGCCGTGCCCGACGGGCTCGTGCCCGCGCTCAAGGCCGAGGTGTCCAAGCTCCAGGAGCGCCTGCTCGACCTCGCGGATGGCGCTGTCGGCCCCAGTCGGGTCTACCAGGCCACCCTGCAGCTCTTCCCCCTCTCAGCCAGCGTGTCCGAGGACGCGACGTGATACGAACAACCCCGGAGATCGTCATGCGCCTGCTCTTGCCGCTGCTCCTGGTCGGGTGCGCCCGGGCCGAGTCCGAGACCGATCCGGGCACGTCCGTCGGCAATCCCAACATGACCCGGGTCGCCCTCACGGTCGTCGAGGAGGGCGACTGGAGGCACGACGTCGCCGAGTTCCCGATCCGCGGGGTCGGACTCGTCTCCTGCGAGCGCTACCGCGAGATCTGGACCCTGGACCAGCGGGTCGATCTGCTCGGCGGCACCCTGGTCGATCCCCCGCTGGGCGCGTGGTGCCGGCAGACCTGGCACCCCGGCGGCAACGTGCTCATCGAGGGCACGCTCGACGATCGACCCTACCGGTTCGAGCTCGCGCTGGGCCCCATCGAGCTGGAGGGCACCTGGGAGGTCGAGGAGGAGGACCGCTTCATCATGGAGTTCGGCGCGCTGGGCTGGCTGGAGGCGTTCCGCGACCGCATCACCTCGGGCGAGGGCGTGGACGTCGGACCCGAAGATCCGCTCCACGACCGGATCGCGACCGCCTTCAAGAGCGGGATCGGCATCTACCGGGACCGCGACGGCGACGGGGTGCTCTCGCCGGAGGAGCGCCGCCGCTGGCGCCTGGTCTCCCCGGTCCGCTGAGCAGGTCGCCCGCGCCATCACCGAGGCGATGACGCGGGCGGGGTCTCCGATCGGACTACTCGCAGTCGAGGGCGTCGCAGCGGTCCAGGCACTCGCCGTAGCGCTCGCGGGCGGCGTGGCGACAGCGCTCGGCGCTCCCTCCGGCATCGACGCAGCGGCGGGCGAACGCCTTGGCCCGGTCGCCGCAGGCCTCCTCGCAGCGCTCCCAGGTGCGGTCGGCATCGCAGCGATCCTCGCAGTGGTCGCGGAAGGCGCGGGCCCGCACGGCACAGCGCTCCTCGGAGCCACCCGCCGAGACGCAGCGACGGTAGAGGCGACGGGCACGATCGGTGCAGCGATCCTCGCAGGTGTCGTCCTCGTCGGAGTCGCCGCGGGCACGGTCGAGCTCGGAGGACTCGGCGGGGTCGGAGAACTCGTTGACCTCGGGCGCGCAGCCAGCGGCGAAGAACACGAGGGACACGGTCAGGACAAGGGACTTCATCGGACCTCCTTCTGGCTCTTCCGTAGCCAGGGTCCGGGGGAGGCAACAGGATCCCCAGAGACAAACCGTAGCGCCCAAGAATACGGTTCAATGCGTATTCTCGTTGAATACAGTCAGGGCTCGGTACCCGTCTCCGGGCGCAGGAGGGCCTCCGCCGCAAACACCTGGTCGCGGTCGAAGATCCGATAGGCGCCGGTCACGGGGAGCACGTCCTGGGCAGGCGGCACCATCACGATGGTGCGCAGGGGCATGGGCTCTCCGCCAGGCCCGGTCTGCACGGCAAAGTCGGCGTCTACCGGCCGGGCGGTCGCCTCGGACAGGCTGGCATGGCCAAGGGCTGGGGTGACCAGGGTGCCGGCCGCGCCGATGCCTTGGCGGTAGGCGCCGTGCTCGGGGAGGCTCGGGACCAGCGCGTCGGGGAGCGCACCCAGGTAGATCCCCCACGGGCTCGCGGCGAGGGTCGCCACCGGGTCGGACCCCCAGGGCTCGCTGGCCCAGCCGCGCCCCTTCGCAAGCTCCAGGCACCCGGGCAGGCCTGCTGCAGCAGAGCTGTGGTCCACCACGTCAAAGGCCCCGGGCTCCAGCGACAGACCCACGTGAACGACCGGCGGCAGATCGCCCGGGATCTGGAGGGTGATCCAGGTCGGCGCGACTGCAGGCTCCTTCGGGCGGAGGGAGAGGCCGCACGCGGGCGGGGTCTGCTCCCCCGGGTCGGCGTCGAAGACGGCGAGGTCGAGCGCGACCGGGACCTCGGCCCCGTCGAGGGTGAAGGGGCGGAGCAAGGTGTGCTCGCGGTCGACCGCAAAGGTGCCGTGGACCTGCACAAAGGCCGGCCGGAGCGGCGGGAGCCCGGACGTGCCCGCCTCGGATACTGGGGGCGCCTCGGTCGACGTGGCCGGTTCGACCGGGATCTCCGGCGGCGCGGCCGGCTCGGTCGGAGGCGGCGCAGGAGCCTCCGGGGAGGTACCGGTGCAGGCGGCGAGGACGACAAGGGTCAGGACGCGGGTCACAGGCGCTCCGGAGACTGCGGTCAACGTGCCATGCCGCGACCGCTTGGCCAAGGCCGACGGCCCCGGTATGACTCCTGCTGGGAGAGGTCGATGCGCACGTGGTTCCTCTGGTGTGCCCTGGTCACCCCCGCGCTGGCGGGCCAGCCGGTGGCGGACGGCGAAGAGGTGGCGGAGGACGCCATGACCGACCTGGCGGAGGAGCCGGAGGTGCGCACCCGCACGGTCGCCGGCCTGCCCACGGCGATGATCGAGGAGCTGACGTTTCCGGTGAGCTGTACGGTCGAGGTTCACGTCAACTACATGGGGCACCCGACCCAGGTCGACGCCTGTCCTGACGCCGTCGTCTCCAAGGTCGCGCGCCAGGCGTTCGCAACGTGGCGCTGGGGCGGGGCCCCGAGGGGCCAGGAGGATGTGCACCGCTACGAGGTCGTGTGGACCGATGCCGACGCCTCGTTCGCCGCCAGCTGGATCAGCTCGGACCGGGTCGCAGCGGTGCACCGGGCCCCCAGCCAGCTCCCCAAGCCACCCGCCGACGGCATCCGGGGCATGCACGAGAGCGAAGTGACGGTCAAACGCCGTGTTCCGCCCGAGTATCCGGCGCTGGCGCGGGGCATGGACCTGCCGCCCACCGCCTGCCGGGTCCGGGTGTTCATCGACCGCCTCGGCAAGCCGTTCCAGGTCAAGCCCGTCGCGTGTCCGAAGGTCTTCCACGGCTCGGTCGAGGACGCGCTGATGCAGTGGCGCTGGTACCCACCGCGGGGGCCCGACGGGGAGAAGGTCGAGGCGTCGATCACGATCACCGTCGTGTACAAGCTGGAGTGATGCGGATCCGGCCCCCGTGAACACCCGGCCCCATCCACCCCACCAGTCGGACGCACCGAACCTCCGGAGCGTCCATGTTCGACACCATCGGCCACGGCACCCGCGATGAGGAAGCCAACACCCGCGCGCTGCTGGCCCTGCTGATCGTAGGGGTCGTCTTCACCAGCTGCTGGACCAGCCTGGTCCTGGTCCTGCTCGCGACGTCGTCCGCCCCGCCGCCCCCCGCGCCGATCGGCCCAGAGGAGCCCGACTACCTCGTGCTCACGATGGACGACGAAGCCGACCTGCCCGAGCTCACGGCCCCCGCGCCCCCCGCGCCCCCCCAGAAGCGCTCGGACTTCATTCCTGACCAGGACGAGCCCGTCGAGCCGCCGAAGCACGAGCCGGACGAGATGGACGAGAACGTGACCCCGCTCGAGGATCCACCGAAGGACGAGCTGCAGAGCCAGGCCTTCCAGGACGGTGCCGACGACGGCGTGGCAGACGGAGATCCTGATGGCGATCCCCGAGGCATCCAGGGCGGCGCTCCCAACGGCACCGGCACGCGCCTGGGACCTCCCGGACCCGTCCGGATCTCCGGTTCCGACGTGAAGATCCGCCGCCGCGTGCAGCCGCA